>DASSAT010000544.1:0-4469 GCA_035699305.1 Fimbriiglobus sp.
CCCCGACTTCCAGGTCGCCCGGCAGATCGACAAGGTGATCCTGGTGATCGTCCTGCTGTCGGTCCTGCCGATCGCGTACAAGGGCAGCAAGGGGTGGCTGGCGAAGCGCCGGGCGCGCCTCGGGATTGGTAACAAGACCACACCAAGCGCGTGATCGTGGGACGTGATGCGCCGAAGCCCGCCCGTTGCAACGGGCGGGCTTTGTCGTTCAATAACCACGTCCCCGACCCGCGAGGAGCCACCCATGCCCGACACCCGCCTGCGCGATTACCTCCGCGGTCAACTCGACGACCTGAAGCAGAAGGGGCTTTACAAGGCCGAGCGGCGGATCGAGTCGCCGCAGAACGCCGCGATCACGGTCAACGGCCGCGAGGTGGTCAACTTCTGCGCCAACAACTACCTCGGCCTCGCCAACCACCCGGCGCTCGTCGCGGCCGCCCGGGATGGACTGAAGGAGTGGGGCTACGGGCTGTCGTCGGTGCGGTTCATCTGCGGCACCCAGGACGTGCACAAGCGGCTGGAACGGACGATCGCCGACTTCTTGCGCAAGGGCGACAGTATCCTGTACATCGCCTGCTTCGACGCCAACGGCGGGTTGTTCGAGCCGCTGCTATCCGACCAGGACGCGATCCTCTCCGACGAGTTGAACCACGCCAGCATCATCGACGGGGTGCGGCTCTGCAAGGCGCAGCGGTTCCGCTACAAGCACAACGACATAGCCGACCTGAAGGCGAAGCTCGAAGACGCGAAGGGCTGCCGGTTCAAGCTGATCTTCACCGACTCCGTGTTCAGCATGGACGGCGACCTGGCGAAGTTGCCGGAGATCTGCGACCTGGCGGACAAGTACGACGCGCTGGTCGGCATCGACGACTGCCACGCGACCGGCCACCTCGGCGCGACCGGCCGCGGCGCCGCGGAGGAACTCGGCGTCCTCGACCGCATCGACATCATCACCGGGACGCTCGGCAAGACGCTCGGCGGCGCCGCGGGCGGGTTCACGGCTGCGTCCGCGGAGGTGGTGGACTGGCTGCGGAACCGGAGCCGGCCGTACCTGTTCTCGAACTCGGTGCCGCCGTCGCTGGTGGTCGCGGCGATGAAGGCGTTCGAGCTGGCGGACACCGCTGGCGAGTTGCGGGCGAAGCTCAAGGCGAACACGGCGAAGCTGCGTTCCGGGCTGGAGTCGGCCGGGTTCACGGTGAAGCCCGGCCCGACGCCGATCCTGCCGGTGATGCTCGGCGACGCGACCCTGGCGACAAAGATGGCCGACGCGTTGTTGAAGAAGGGCATCTATGTGATCGGGTTCAGCTACCCGGTGGTGCCGCAGGGGCAGGCCCGCATCCGCATCCAGGTGTCGGCCGCGCACACGACCGAGCAGATCGACCGCGCCATCGCGGCGTTCGCCGAGTCGGGGCGGGAGTTGGGCGTGATCCCCGGTTAGCCGCGAGGCGTCAGCCGAGCGCGGATGTTTCGATCGCGGGAGGACGTCATGCGGTGGTTCGCACTCCTCGTCGCGGCGATCTTCGCATCGCCCGCATCCGCCCAGTTCCCCGGCAAGGACTGGCCCACCGGCACCCCCGAATCGCAGGGGCTTTCCTCCGCCGGCCTCGACGCGGCCGCACGGTACGCCACCAAGGCCGGCGGCGGTTCCGGCTGCGTCATCCGGCACGGCGTCCTGGTCAAGGAGTGGGGCGACCCGACGTACCTCGCTGACATCAAGTCCTGCACCAAGGGGAGCGTCGGCACCACGCTGCTCGGCCTCGCCCTCGATGCCGGCTTGCTCAAGCTCGACGACCGCGCCCAGAAGCACGACCCGGCCCTCGGCACCGAGAAGCCGGCGAACGGGCAGAAAGGCTGGCTCAAGGACATCACGATCCACCAGCTCGCCACCATGACCGCCGGGTTCGACGATGGCCGACCGCCGCTGCTGGTCTACAAGCCGGGGACGAAGGGCATCTACAGCAACGACACCGCGAACATGCTGGCGGAGGTGATCGGCCGGAAGTACGGCGAGGACTTGAAGACCGTCCTCAAGCGAAAGGTGATGGACCCGATCGGCGTCCCCGAGAAGTCATGGACCTGGCGGGCGAACCAGTTCCGCCCCAAGACGCGGAACGGCCTGACGACGCGCGAGTTCGCCTCCGGCATCCGCATCACCCACCGAGCGCTGGCCCGGATCGGCTGGCTGTACCTCAACGATGGCGAGTGGGCCGGCAAGCGCATCCTCTCCCGCGAGTTCGTCCGCCGCGCCACCACCCCGACCGACCTGCCGGCCCCGTTCCCGTACTACGGCTTCTACTGGGGCACCAACGGTCGCGGCACCTTCAAGGGGATGCCGAAGGACACCTTCTGGGCGCTCGGCCTCGGGGACAGCTTCGTCGTCGCCTGCCCGTCGCTCGACATCGTGGCGGTTCGGCTCGGCGTCGGGTCGAAGAAGTCGCAACTCCCCGACGACGGCAAGGACAACTGGGGCGGCCGGGTCGAGGGGTTCTTCAAACAGATCGTCAAGGCCATCCGCGATCCGTACCCGCCCAGCGAAGCGATCCGCGGCATCACCTGGGCGCCGAAGTCGGAGATCGTCCGCCTGGCGAAGGGGAGCGATAACTGGCCGGCGACGTGGGGCGACGGCGCCCTGTACACCGCCTACGGCGACGGCCGCGGCTTCAAGCCGTTCGTCCCAGAGAAGCTCAGCCTCGGCTTCGCCAAGGTGACGGGCACCCCGCCGAACGTGAAAGGGGTCAATATCCGCAGTGAGTCCGGCGAGCGGAAGGGTGACGGCGCGAACGGGATCAAGGCGAGTGGGCTGGTGATGATCGACGACATGATTTACTTATTCGCTCGTAACGCCGGCAACGCGCAACTCGCATGGTCGGACAACTGGGGCCGCGATTGGGAGTGGGCGGACCGGAAGTTCACGACGAGCTTCGGCTGCCCGACCTTCCTGAACTTCGGCGAGAACTACCGCGGTGCGCGGGATGGGTTCGTGTACGTCTACTCGCACGACTCCGACTCGGCATACACCCCGGCCGACCGGATGGTGCTGGCCCGCGTGCCGAAGGGCAAGGTCCGGGAGAAGGCCGACTACGAGTACTTCACCGGGCTGGACGCGGACGGGAAACCGACGTGGTCGAAAGACGTGGCGAAGCGGGCGGCGGTGTTCGAACACAAGGGGAAGTGCTACCGGTCGGGGATCACCTTCCACCCGGCGACGCGGCAATACCTGTGGTGCCAGACACTCCCCGGTAAAGAGCCGGGACCGCGGTTCCAGGGCGGGTTCGGCATCTACAGTGCCCCGGAGCCGTGGGGCCCGTGGCGGACGGTCTACTACACGGAGGAGTGGGACATCGGCCCCGGCGAGACGAGCAGCTTTCCGACGATGTGGATGTCACCCGACGGCCGCACGGCCTGGCTCTTGTTCTCCGGCGAAGACTACTTCTCTCTCCGCAAGGCGACGCTGCGGCTCAATGACGGGACGTTGGATGGTGGCCCCCCCTTGGATGACATCCGCGATCACCTCGCACGGAAATACGACCTAAAGCAACAACGCAAGGAGGGGGAGTTGGCCTTCGTCCCGAAGGCTACGGTTGCGCGACTCGACGCACCAATGCTGCGAAAGGCGGACCCCAACCTCTGGTTCTACCTGACGGAGTTGAGCACCGGGTATTCTGAGTACCCTACCGTCCGGGTGATTGTCGCCGCCCGGACGAACTCCGATGGTCGGCTCACGACCATCGAACAGCTGGGCACCGACTACAAGGGGTTGAACCCGGATTTCTTCGCGCTGTTTCGCGGCCAGACGGCCGACGACCGGCGGGCTCTCGCGCGGGAGATCGCCGAACTGTTCCGACTTATCACGTACTCGGGTGTGCTCGGTTCCGAGTCTTTTGCCGACGGACACTACGCGATAGACCTCTGGACGAACATGCGGCACTGGCGACGCCGGGTTGAGGTCGCGTTCGAACGAGCCGGCGCGGTGAAGGGCGTCGAACTCAGATCCGTGAAGACAACAGATCAAGAGTGGCGAACCCGTCCCGCGGGCATCGAGGACCATTGAGCCGACCGCGCCGCGTGTCTTACTTACCAGCCCACACCTTGAGCAGCTCGATCACCGTCTTAACGTTGGCCTGCATCTCCTCCAGGCAGACCCACTCCAGCGGGGAGTGGAAGTTGTGCTCCCCGCACGACAGGTTCGGCGTCGGCAGCCCCAGGGCGGTCAGGTGGGCGCCGTCGGTGCCGCCGCGGATGATCTTCTGCTTCGGCACTAAACCCGCCCGACGGACGGCTTCCAGGGCGTAGGGCACCGCCCGCGGCTCCTTGCCCATGCCGTCCTTCATGTTCCGGTACTGCTCCGCGATCGCGATCTCGACTTTTGCCTCCGGGTACTCACGCTCCAGCTGCCGGCCGATGTCGCGCAGTAGCCCGGCGTACTCGGCCAACTTCGGCGTGTCGAAGTCGCGGAGCAGGCAGTGGAT
>DASSAT010000545.1:0-15137 GCA_035699305.1 Fimbriiglobus sp.
GCCGGCCAGCGTACCCGGCCGGCTGCCACCGGGGAAGGGGGTGGTGTCGCAAAAGTGGAATTACCGAGCCAGAAAGTGGATTGAGGGGGATAAGCCGGTCCGGGTACTTTTCGCTCTATCTGGCCGCCGCTCGGCAGGAGCCGCGACCTTTCAATACGCCGAATTTCAACCGAGCAACCGAGTCGAAACGAACTCCCATGACGATACCGCTTGACCCCCGCGTCGGCAGCGCCCTCCGACGCGGACAGGTGATCCCCGCCTGCCCCCTGGCCCTGACGGCCGACCGGCGGCTCGACGAGCGGCGCCAGCGGGCGCTGATCCGGTACTACCTCGACGCGGGGGCCGGCGGGCTGGCGGTCGGCGTCCACACCACCCAGTTCGCCATCCGCGACCCGAAGCACGCCCTGTACCGGCCGGTGCTGGGGCTGGTCGCCGAGGAGGTGGACCGGGCCGACCGCCGCCGCCCGGAACCGGTCGTGCGGATCGCCGGCGTCTGCGGCCCGACCCGGCAGGCAGTCGCCGAGGCGGAGCTGGCCCGGGAGTGCGGCTACCACGCGGCGATGGTGAGCCTGGGGGCGCTCCAGGGCGAGTGCGAGGACGGGCTGATCGCCCACTGCCGCCGGGTGGCCGAGGTCCTGCCGGTCGTCGGCTTCTACCTCCAGCCGGCGGTCGGCGGGCGGGTGCTGCCGTTCGCGTTCTGGCGGCGGCTGGCCGAGGTCGAAAACGTCGTCGCGGTCAAGATCGCGCCGTTCAACCGCTACCAGACGCTCGACGTGGTGCGGGCGGTGGTCGAGGCCGGCCGCGACGACATCGCCCTGTACACCGGCAACGACGACAACATCCTCCTCGACTTGCTGACCCCGTTCCGGTTCCGGAACTGCGTCCACAAGGTCGAGCGGCGGATTGTCGGCGGCTTGTTGGGTCAGTGGGCGGTCTGGACCCGCCGGACGGTGGAGCTGCTGCGGGCCTGTCACGAGGTATCCGACGGCGCCGTCCCGGCCGAGTTGCTCCGCCTCAACGGCGAACTGACGGACGCCAACGCGGCGATCTTCGACGCGGCCAACGGGTTCGCCGGCTGCATCGCCGGGGTCCACGAGGTACTGCGGCGCCAGGGGCTTTTGGCCGGGACGTGGTGTCTGGACCCGGGCGAGACGCTCAGCCCCGGCCAGGCCGAGCAGATCGACCGCGTCTGCCGGGAGTACCCGCACCTGACCGACGACGAGTTCGTCCGCGACAACCTGCCGCGCTGGCTCCGTGGCTGATGACGGCGGGAAAAGAGCTGGTGTCGCAAAAATGGAATTGCCGAGCCACAAAGTGGATTGAGTGGGGTTGTCCGGCCCGGATATCCTTCGCTCTACTTGGTCGCCGTCGTGGTGGGAACGAGTCCTGGCCTCATTCGCGTCCGACGTGGACGCCCTTTACCGAGGAACCTGTCATGGTCCGCCCGTTCCAGTCCCGCCGGAGCGCCGGCTTCACGCTGATCGAGTTGTTGGTGGTCATCGCCATCATCGCGATCCTCATCGGCCTGCTCCTCCCCGCCGTGCAGAAGGTCCGCGAGGCCGCCGCTCGCGTCCAGTGCCAGAACAACCTCAAGCAGATCGGCCTGGCCACCCACAACATGAACGACTCCTACGGCGTCCTGCCGCCGGCCGTCGCGCCCAACGCGATGGCAACCCAATTCCTGGCCAACGGCGACGTGGACCCGAATGCCTGGTGGAACATGAAGACCCCCAGCCCGTACCGCGGGCTGAACTACACCATCTTCCAACACCTGATGCCCTACATCGAGCAGGACAACGCCTACAAGGCCCTGAACCCGAAGCTGCACAACGGCGGCACCACCAGCACCGACCCGTTTACGTACACCTTTGTGCCCAAGACCTACATCTGCCCCTCGGACCCCTCGAACCAGAGCGGCAAAGCCGCCGCCAGCAGCTTCTTGATTCAGGCGAACGGCACGGTCGGTTCCTACGGGGCCAACTACAACGTCTTCGGGGACGGCATCAACACCGAAACCACCTGGAACCCGAACGGGGTGAAGGGGTACACCAAAATTCCAGGCTCGACCCCCGACGGCCTCAGTAACACCGTCTTCTACACCGAGATGTACGCCACCTGCCGGTTAAGCCCGACGGAGGGCACCGTCGCCACCAGCACGTGGTTCCAATCCAACAGTTGGCTGCGCCCGATCGTCTGCACCAACGCCGCGTACAAGGAGCCTTGGGAGATCAACAGCTACTCCGCGTGCCTGAAGTTCCAGGTGCAGCCCGTGTGGAACAACGGCTGCGATTCGGCCCGCGCCCAGTCCGGTCATACGGCGGGGATCCAGGTCTGCCTGGGCGACGGCAGCGTCCGCTTCGTCAGCGCCGGCGTCAGTGCCGAGACCTGGGCCAAGGCCTGCAACCCGTCCGACGGGCTTGTCTTGGGGGGCGACTGGTAGTTGGCCGCGCGGGGCGGAATCGGCCTGCCGCCCGGGTCCGGGTTTCTCGAAAGACCTGGGCATCCGGGCGGCGGGTTGTTGTCGTTGCGATGTCCTCATTGCCCAGATCCGGTTCGGGGATTTAGCATGACTCGACCAGGATTTCAACGCGCGGGCTTCGGCGCGTTGTGGCTCGGAGCGGTCCTCGTGGTGGCGCCGGGCTGCGGCTCGAAAGAGGAGATGCCCAAGACGTACACCGTCACGGGCAAGGTGGTGCTGAAGAACGGCAAGCCGCTCAAGGGTGGTTTCATCACCTTCACGTCGGTCGCCAACGACGAGCAGAGGGCTTACGGGAACATCAAGGAGGACGGTACGTTCGCGCTGGACACCGTCGCCCTCACGAGCAAGGCCCGCAGCGAAAAGCTCGCCGGCGCCGTCGAGGGAGAATTCAAGGTGACCATCCGTCCCGCCGGCGCCGTCGATGACGGTAAAGGCGGTCCGCCTATCGGGGGTGGGAGGCCGGCGTTTACGCTCAAGAAGCGGTACAAGATCGAAGCGAAGGAAAACAACGACATCACCGTGGTCATCGAATGACTCGTCGCGAAACGGCCGGTTCTCGGAGTCGGTCGGCAACATGCTCTGTTGAAATGTTCGTGATGTGACGGCCCTGTCTTCAGCCCGAAGGGCTGGGAGTTCTCAGCCCAGGGCGCAGCCCTGGGGAGCAGGCCAACCACACCGGCGCCCTGAAAGGGCGACACACAGCCACGCGGTCTCGCCCTTTCAGGGCTGCGGAGGTGGGGCCGCGTCCCCAGGGCGTTGCCCTGGGCTGTGAACTCCCAGCCCTTCGGGCTGAAGACAGGGCCACCCGATGGCGAGGTTTTCAACAGAGCATCGCCAACAGAGAGTGGATGTTGCCGACAATCATGGTCGCCTCTCGCTCGACAAAGCCGCCGACCCCTCGACCTGTACGGCCCGCACGGGGCATTCGCCGCTGGTTCCTGCGTGGCGGCTTGTTGGTGGTCGTTCTGGCGCTGGGTGCGGTCGCCTGGCGCGGGTGGGAGCGCTCGGAGGCGGAGCGGGCGGGACAGGAGGCCGTCCGCCTGGCCGAGCAAGGTCGCTTTCTGGACGCCGAACCGAAGCTTCGCCTCGCGCTGGAGTACGACCCGGACAACGCCGAACTCCTCAAGCCACTGGCCGTCGGGCTGCTCCGCTCGGATGACCCGGCCGAGGCCGAGCCGGTCCTGACACACTGGTGTCAGGTGCGCCCGGAGCAAGTGGAACCCTACCGGCTTCGCATGGACCTGCGGCACCGGAGCGCCCAGCGGGCCAAGCCCGTGGCCGAGCAGCAGCGGCTCAAGGAACTGGCCCTGGAGGACGGGCGGCGCGCCCTCGAACTGGAGCCCGACGACGACGCGACGGCGAGAAAAGTCGTTTGGCTCTGCTTGGCGGGTAGTCGGTTCGAAGAAGCAGATCGGCTCTGCCGCCGGTTTCGTCAGCGTCAGCCGGACGACCCGGAGTTGCTCTTTCTCCAGGCGCGGGTGTGCCACGCCCTCAACGCCAACGCGGAAGCGCAAGGGCTACTCAACAAGCTTCTTGCCCGCCAGCCCAAGTTCACGCCCGGTCTCCTGCTCCTGGCGATCCTGCACTACGAGGCGGATGAGGCGGAACAGGCGATCCCGCTTTTGCGTCGGGTGATCGCCGAAGGCGGCGGCGCGCACAAGGAAGCCCGTTATCACCTGGGTCTGGCCCTGGCCCGGGCGGGCCACACCGAGGAGGCGCGGCGCGTCCTGGCCGAAGTCCAGCGGGAAAACCTGGAGCACGACACGGCCGACCCCAAGGCAGCCGAGCACCGGCGGCAGGACGGGGTGACGCGGTGAAGAGAACCGTTCATACGACCTGGTTTCGCCTGAGCATCGCAACGGCCGTCGCCCTTGCCGGAGCTGCCTTACTGTTTGGTCTCCTCTTCCCCTCGACGCCGCCATCCGACTCCGCCGCCGCACCGCCGCCCTCCGCGACGCAGTCCCCCGGAGTCCCCTGGTTCGTGGATGTCGCCGCCGCCGCCGGGATCGGGTTCCGGCACTTCGACCCGGCCACGCCGCGAAATTACATCCTCGAAACGATGGGCAGCGGCCTGGGCTGGATCGACTACGACAACGACGGCTGGCTCGACTTGTTCTGCGTGCAGGACGGCACCGTCCAGCCAGCGTCCGCCGACGGCCCCCCCCCCACGAACAAGCTGTATCGCAACAACGGCGACGGGACGTTTACCGACGTCACGGAGACGGTCGGCCTGGCCCGCGCGGGCTTCGGCACGGGCTGCGCCGTCGGCGACTACGACAACGACGGCTACGACGATCTCGCGGTGACGTACTGGGGGGGTGTCGTCCTCTACCACAACGAACACGACGGCCACGGCGGGCGGCGCTTCGTGGACGTGACCGCCAGGGCGGGCGGCCTGCACGACCCGCACTGGGCCACCAGCTGCGGTTGGGGCGACATCGACGGCGACGGCGACCTGGACCTTTATGTGTGCAACTACGTCGAGGTCGATCTCGCCAACTACCCGCTCTGCGAGCACGGCGACAAGAAAGTGATCTTCAGTTGTTCGCCGAACCAGTTCGCCGCGGTGACGCACCGGCTCTATCGCAACGAGGGCAACGGGACGTTCGCCGACGTGACCGACTCATCCGGCGTCGCCGCCGCGTCGCCCGCGCCCGGACTCGGTGTTGTCCTCACCGACCTCGACGGCGACGGGCGGATCGACATTTACGCGGCCAACGACATGCGGCCGGCCTACCTCTTCCACAACCAGGGCGGCGGGAAGTTCGTCGAGAAGGGCCTGTTCAGCGGCTGCGCCGTGGGGTCGAGCGGCGAGAACATCGCGGGCATGGGCGTCGATGCGGGCGACGTGGACGACAGCGGCCGGCCCTCCCTGTTCGTGACCAACTTCCACGGCGTACCGAACGTCCTCTTCCTCAACGCCGGCCGTATGCTCTTCCGCTACGGGACGCACAGCTCCGGCCTGGGTGTGCCGAGCCTGAGCCGGCTCGGCTTCGGCACGGTCTTCTGCGATGTCGATCTGGACGGCCGGCTCGATCTGGCCGTCGCCAACGGCCACGTCGAACGCCATGCCGCGGAGGTCTATAACGCGCCCTACGCACAGGAGGCGCAGCTCTTTCTCGGTCAGGGGCCGGGACGCTTCCGGGACGGCTCGGCCGAGGCGGGCGCCTATTTCCGGGAGCCGCGCGTCGGCCGGGGGCTGGCCTGGGCGGACTTCGACAACGACGGCCGGCCCGACCTGGCCTATAGCCACGTCGGCGGCCCGATCGCACTCTTGCACAACCGCACGGAGACGGCCCACGGCTGGCTGCGACTGGAACTGATCGGGGACGGCAAGACGAGCAACCGCAACGCGATCGGGGCGCGCGTCGAGATCGAAACCACGGCCGGCAAGCAGGTCCGCTTCGTGAACGGCGGCGGCAGCTACCTGTCGGCGAGCGAGCGACGGTTGCTCGTCGGGCTTGGCCCCGCGCGACGGGCGGAGCGCGTCGCGGTCCGCTGGCCCTCGGGGCGCGAGCAAACCTTCACCAACCTGGAAGGCCGGCGCTGGTGGCGGCTGCGGGAGGGGGAGGCCACCCCCGAAGTCGTTGAACCGAAGCTACCCTCGAAGGGTCGCTGACACCATGACCACCTTCGCATCACCCGCGAGGTTCACGGACATGTTCCATCTACTGAGCAAGCCCTGCCTTCCCGTCCTCTGCGTCCTGCTCCTGGGGGTTGGGCAGCCCACGCCGGCACTTGCCGGTGACGACGCTCCGAAGGGCAAGTCGGTGATTCGCGTCGCGGCCGCCCAGCCGCGGAACCGGACCATCGACTTCCGTCTGAAGCCGACGGAAGTGCTGACCCAGGTGGACAAGTCCCTCACCGAGTTGGAGGCGATCGTCCACAAGGCCGGCAAGGCCGGCTGCGGCGCGGTGGCGCTGCCGGAGGACACGCTCGGCCTCGGGAAATGGCAGGCGGCCCACCCGACCGCGCTGCGGGACGTGCTGCCGGAAGCGGTGGCGCGGATGCTCGACCGCCTCGGCAAGGCGGCGGCGACGCACCGCATGTACCTCGTCTGCTGCAACGACACGGTCGAACCGGACGGCACCTCGCACAACACCGCGTTCCTGCTCGGGCCGGACGGCAAGCCGATCGGCAAGTACCACAAGGTCAACCTTCCGTTGCCGGAACAGGGCCACGCGCGCGGCGATAAGTTCCCAGTGTTCAAGACACCCGACCTGGGCACGGTCGGGATGCTCATCTGCTACGACATGGTCTTCCCGGAGGCGCCACGGTGCCTGGCGCTGCAAGGGGCGGACGTGATCTTCCACCCGACGCTCGGCGGGGCGGCGATCGGCGACGACGACATCAGTTTGGCCGCGTTCCGCACCCGGGCGGTGGAGAACTTCGTCTGGCTGGTGGTCGCCATGCGCGGCCACGGGAGCATGATTATCTCTCCGCAAGGCAAGATCGTCGCCGAGGCGAAAGGGGAAGACGGTCTGGCGATCGCGGACATCGACCCGGCCGGCGGCCGGCAAGGTGGGGATGCGTTTAACACCCAACAGGACATGCGCGGCCGGCTCTTCCGCGAGCGGGTGCCGTCCGCTTACGGCGTCCTCACCGACCCGAACCCGCCGGTACTCGCCAAGGTGAAGTCGAACGTCACCAAGGAGGAAGCGATCCGCATCATGGAGGTCGGGCTGACCACCGGCGAGGAGCGGTTCAACCAGGCGCAGGCGCTGGCCCGCGCCGGTAAGACCGACGAGGCGATCCGGCTCTTCGAGAAACTATGCGACGAGTGTCGCACGTCCTGGATCGACCGCGTCGGCCGCGAACGGCTGAAACGGCTGCGGCAGGTGAAGCAGGACGCGAAACCGAAGAGCGCCGGGATCGCGGCCGAACACCCCGGCGACGTGGGCATCGCGAAGGACCCGCGGGTCGTCTTCGCGGAGGACTTCGAGGCGAAGGAACTCGCCAGCGTGACCGGCCGCTGGGAGACCGCCTCCGGGGCGGACAACCTTTCTCTGACCGGGGACGTGCCGGCCGGCAGCGGTGGGAAGAAGTCGCTTCTGGTCACGCACGTCGGCGGGCAGGGCACCGGCGGGCAGCTGTTCCGGCGGTTGAAGCCCGGCCACGACAAGCTCTACGCCCGGTTCTACGTCAAGTTCGACCCCGACTGCGCACCCATCCATCACTTCGGGACGCACATCGGCGGCTATAACCCGACGACGCCGTGGCCGCAGGGCTTTGCCGGGCGGCGGCCCGCCGGCGACAAGACGTTCACCGTGGGCGTCGAGCCGTTCGGCGAGAACTGGGCCTGGGATTTCTACTCCTACTGGTGCGAGATGCGCGGCAGCCCGCCGAAGGGGCTGACCTGGGGCAACTGCTTCATCCGCGACCCGAAGCTCAAGGTCGAGCGCGGCAAGTGGGTGTGCGTCGAGTTCATGGTGAAGATGAACGATGTCGGCGACACCAACGGCGAGGCGGCGCTGTGGATCGACGGCAAGCCGGTCGCCCACCTGGGCAAGGGCTTCCCGAAGGGGAAGTGGGTGTACGACAAGTTCCTCCGCGGCGAGGGGGGCGAGGGCGTCCGGTGGAGCGACGCGAAGGGCGGGCCGGAGTGGTTCACCGTGCCGGAGGGCGGCGCCCCGTTCGACGGCTTCCGCTGGCGGACCGCGAAGGAGTTGAACCTCAACTACGTCTGGCTGTACGCCTACATCACGAAGGCGGCGAAGGGGCACGTCAGCCGCATCTGGTTCGACGACGTCGTCATCGCCACCGAGTACATCGGCCCGATCAAGCGGGAGGACCCAGGCGGACGGTAAGATCGTACCTCCCAAGGCCGAGTACACGTTGCTCAATTCGGAGGAGACGATGAAAACCTCGCGCACCAGTCAGTTGCCGCCGTTTCACACACACGGGATTGGCTCCTTGCCGCGACCGCAAGTCGTGCGCGATCTTCTGGCCAGGAAGCGGGACATGCCCGCGGAGACCTTCGTCAGGACGATGGACGACCTGGTGAGCTTCGCCATCCGGCTACAGGAACAGGCCGGTCTCGACGTTGTCTCGGATGGTGAATGGCGGCGCTCGCAGTACACCGGCGAGTTCCTCGACCGGGTCGGGGGCTTCGACCGCTGTCGGCGGTTTGAGCACCAAGGAGAGATGAAGCTGACCGAGGTCGTCGTTCGCCGCATGGCCGCCAACGAGAGCGTGTTCCGCGACGACGCACGCTTTCTCCGCGCTCATACGGATCGTGTGACCAAGTTCGCATTGCCCAGCCCGTTCCTGATCGCCGTGCGCTACTGGCACGAGGACTACAGCCGGTCGGCATACCCGACGGTCCAGCATTTCCTCGAACACCTGGCCGAAGTCCTGGCGCGCGAGGCCCAAGCGCTCGTGGAGGTCGGGATTGATATTGTTCAACTCGACGACCCGGCCCTGACCTACTTCTGCGACCGCCGGTTGACGGGAGGGACCGGCGCGGACATTCACGACGAACGCTTGCGGCGAACCTGGGACGTGAATCGCCAGTTTCCCGAAGCGCTCGCGGCGATCAATCGCGTGGCCGAGGGACTGCGGGCGGAGGTGCATCTGCATTGCTGCCATAGCGTCTGTAAACGGCAGAGCGATGTGACCGGGGATTACAAGCCGATCTTGCCGCACCTGCGCGATGCGAAGGTGGATCGCGTCAACCTCGAATTCGCCTATCACGGCACCGGCGATGTCAGCGACCTGGCCCTGCTGCCCGCTCACCTCGGACTCGGCATGGGCGTGATCGACGTGCGCGGCGAACATCTGCAGACCGTGGAACAGATCGAAGCCCTAGCCGAGGCGGGCGCCCGGATCGTCGGCCCGGCCCGTATCGCTCTCAACCCCGATTGCGGCTTCGCCCCCGACGCTGGCGAGCCGCCGACCATCGACGAGGCGTACGAAAAGCTCAAACGGCTGGTCGCGGCGGCCCAGCGGCTTCGCGAGCGCGAGCGCCGCCAACCTTACACGAAGTAGGATTACACGTCATGAAGCGCGAAGGCGTTCTCGGAGCCGCACCCACCGCCCTGTCTCAACGCGTATGCCGGGTGATCGGTCCATTGCTGTCGGCGATGGGACTGATACTGCTGGGAACTGCAACCGCTCGCGCGCAGGAGACACCGATCCCGAACGGCCTGGCCGCGAAGTATCCCGGCGACGAGGGCATCGAGCGCGACCCGCGCGTGCTGTTCGCCGATGACTTCGAGACCGGCGACATCAAGGAGATCGTCGCCCGCTGGGGGAATGGTCGCCACGAGGACGGCCGCATGGCACCGAGCGACCAGGTCCGCGACGACTCGCCGGGCCGGCGCTCGCTGCGCATCAAGTTCGGGCACCTGTACACCCACTTCAAGCCGTCGGACCAGGTCTTCGTTCGCTACTACATGAGGGTCCACCCGGAGTTCGGCTACCCGCATCACTTTCCCTTCCTGATCGCCGATCGCGTGCCGACCCCGTGGCCGAAGGGGTTCGCCGGCAAGAAGCCGGCCGGCGACATGTTCTTCGGCACGGCCCTGGACGCGTATTCGGACTGGGGCAAGCTGCCGCCGCCGGGCAAATGGATGCTCTACACCTACTGGCAGGGCATGAAGCCGGACGGCCTGGGCAAATACTGGGGCAACAACCTCGTGCCGCCGCAGAAGGAACTCTGGGAACGGGGTCGCTGGTATTGCTTGGAGATGATGATCAAGGCCAACTCGCGCCCGGACGCCGCCGATGGGGAGCAGAAGTTCTGGGTGGACGGCAACCTCGTGGGCGAGTTTAAGGGCTTCCGCTGGCGCTCGACCGACCAGCTCAAGCTCAACAGCTTCTGGCTGCTGCACGACGGCGAGACCGGCTCCAGCATCAGCAATGACAAGGACCACGCCAAGCGACAATACGACGTCTGGTTCGACGACCTGGTCATCGCCACCGAGTATATCGGCCCGGTCCAGGGCCGGCCGAAGGCGGGTAAGAAAATCGGTGTCCCCAGCCGCAGCGCGCTGGGAACGCCAGGGTTGGTCTTGGCTAAGCCCGGCAAGATAGTGTTCAAGGAGGATTTCGATGGCGAATCGCCACGATTCAAGGGCGGCCGGCTCACGGCGGGGGGTGTGAACGGTTCGAAGGCGTTCGAATTCCCCCGCGCGGGGGCCGATACCTTTCACCTATTCTCGGCAACGGTCCAGGACTCGACGACGATTCGGTTTCAGCTCAAGCCGCTGACCGATGTCACCCAGGCGCAGGTGCTCGTCTGGTCGGTGGAACTCAAGGACAACGTCCGCATTCCCCTAACCGGACTTAAGAAGGGACAGTGGAGCGATGTCGAGATCCGGGCGCTCGACCTCCGGGTCGGCTGGGACGGCGAAGGAGAAGGACTGGACGGCAAACTACTCGATAACTTGAAAATCGTTTTCGACGGGTCGCCGGATGCGCGCATGCTTCTCGACGACGTCGAGGTCCGGGAATAGACGCGGTCGGGCCGAGTACCCGGCAGCCCTCGTAAGGAACGTTGTCCGCAACCTGGAGCGCGCGCCGGGCGAAGAGTTCCGTCGGCCTTACGGGACCGAGGCCGTCCAGACGTAAGCCTGGACCAGCACCAGCAGCCCGACCAGCACCGCCAGTACGATGCTGTGCCCGAAAACGTACCGCAGCACCGCCCCCTCCTGGCCCGTCTGCCCGGTTGCCGCGCCCGCCACCACGATGCTCTGGGCGTCGATCATCTTGCCCATCACCCCGCCGCTGCTGTTGGCCGCCGCCAGCAGCACCGCCGCCGCGCCGGCATCCAACGGCAACACCCCCGACTCGGCCAGCCGGGTCGCCGTCACCACCTGAAGCCCGCCGAACATGGCGTTGGACGCGGTGTCCGACCCGGTCAGCGCCACCCCCAGCCAGCCCAAGAGCGCCGCGAACACCGGGTACGCCGCCCCGGTCCGGGTCATCGCCAGCCCGAGCGTCACGTCCATACCGCTGTACCGGGTGACGAAGGCGATCCCCAGCATGGCGGCGATCGTCGCCAGCGACCAGCGCATGACGTACACCGTCCGCAGCCACAGTCGCACGAAGCGCCCCGGCGGCACCCGCAGCCAGACCGCCGACGCCACCGCCGCCAGCAGGATGCCGGTCCCGGTCGCCGACAGCCAGGCGAAGTCGTACCGAGCCTCCTCGGGCCGGGGCTGGGAGACGACCGGGGCAGTGCGAACGACCGCGTGATGCAACCCCGGCACCTCCCAGCGCGGGGTGAACTGATTCAGCGCCGCCTTGACCGACGGCAACCCCCAGGCGAACACGAACAGCGACAGCAGCACCCACGGCACCCATGCTTTCGCATAAACGCGGAACGCGGACGCGTCTTCTATTCCGCGTTCCGCGTTCCGCGTTCCACGTTCCTCCGGGAACCGCCACGTCTCGGCCGGCTGCCAGAACTGCAGGAGCAGGGCCAGGGCGATCAGAGAGGCGACGCCGGCAGCCACGTCCACCAGCCACGGGCCGTGGTAGTTGGCGACGGCGAACTGCACCGCGGCAAAGGTGCCGCCCGAGACCAGCACCGCCGGCCACGCCCCCCGCAGGCCGCGCCACCCGGCCATCACCCAGACCAGCCAGGCCGGGACCAGGAGCGAGAAGAACGGCAGTTGCCGGCCGACCATCGCGCTGAGCCGCAGTTCGTCCAGCCCGGTGACGCGGGCCAGGGTGACGATCGGCGTGCCCAGCGCCCCGAAGGCGACCGGGGCGGTGTTGGCCAGCAGCGCCAGCCCGGCGGCGTGCAACGGTCGGAACCCGGCCCCGGCCAAGAGCGCCGCCGAGACGGCGACCGGGGTGCCGAACCCGGCCGCCCCCTCCAGGAAAGCCCCGAAGCAGAAGGCGATCAGGAGCGCCTGCATCCGGCGGTCAGCGGACAGGGCCAGGACCGACCGCTTGACCGCCTCGAACGCCCCGGCCTCGACGGTCAGGGCATAGAGGAAGACGGCGTTGAGGACGATCCAGCCGATCGGCAGCAATCCGAACGCCGCCCCGTACCCGGCCGCGGCCAGGACGGTGCCGGCCCAGGCGGCGCGGCCGGTCGGGTCGGAGACCTCGGGCGGGGTGAAGACGAAGACGGCGATTAGCAGGGCGGCGGTCAGCCCGGCGAGGGCGGCCGCCGGGGCGCGGACCCGGCCGCTGGCCAAGAGGCCGAGCAGGACCGCCACCGGGACCGCCGCGGCCAGCGGCGAGAGCAGGTCGGAGGCGAGGGGGTCGTAGGTCTGGGTCCAGGTCATCGGGCGAACCCTGAGGCGTCGGCGCGGCGCACGTCCGCCCAGGATAGTCCTCCCCCGGCCGGCAGGAAACCGGAAAGCCGAACCGGGTGTGCCTGTGGATTTAGGCGAGCGGGGGGCGTCAGCCCCCTGTTGAACCCATCATCAGTCCCCTGTTGAACCCATCAACAGGGGGCTGATGCCCCCCGCTCGCCCGGAACGCCCCAAACCATAGGTACACCCGCCGAACCTGGGCCGCCACGGAGGGCGGCCCCTACGGTAGGGGCCGCCCTCCGTGGCGGCCCGGAACACCGGCCGTGCGGGCGCGGTCGAACGGGGGCGCCGCTCATTCAAGCCGATCTCGCTTGAGCCGGTCCGGTCGGCCGATTAGGATGCTCCGCATCGGATACACAACCCACGATGCCGCACCCGGAGTCGTCATGGACCCGTTTCGCTTTCGTCCCATCGTGACCGGTCTGGAGGACCGCCTCACTCCCGCCGTCACCCCCGCGGAGGTGTTCGCCGCGGTCGATCTCGCCCGGCTCTCGCACGTCGGCCTGACGGAGATGCTGGGCCGGCTCGACGAACCGTGGAGCGCCGCCGCCCAGCAGCAGTTCGCCACGCACTTCGCCGGGCTGGCCCAGCTGAACCGCGCCGCCGGGCAGGACCTCGCCGAGTTCCTCGCCGCCCTGAACCACCGCATCGCCACCGAGCCGGCCGTCGCCCCGCACCTGATCCCCGTGACCGGCGGGACCGGCTACGCGATCGCGATGACCATTGCGAACGCCGCCTACGCGGACGCGCTGGCCGTCCACTTCGGCGGCACGCCGCTCCCGCCGACCCCGCCACCGCCCGCATCGCCGCCGAGCGCGCCATTCCCGGGCGGCGCCCCGTTCCCGAACGGCGGACCGACGGCTCCGTTACCTCCCGCGCCCTTCCCGCCTCCGCCGCCGCCCACGACTAACACGGCGCCCGCGATCTCGAACCTGGCCAACGTCGATGCCCGGTCCGGCAGCGCTTCCAGTGCGGTCCCATTCACGGTCTCCGACGACCAGACGCCGGCCGGCGACCTGACGGTGACGGCGACCTCGTCCGACACCGGGCTGATCCCGCTCAACGGCATCGCCCTGGCCGGGACCGGAGCGGACCGGACGACGACGATCACCCCCGCGGCCGGCCGGACCGGGTCGGCGGTCGTCACCCTGACGGTCCGCGACGCCGGGGGGCTGACCGCCTTCGACGCGTTCGCCGTCACCGTCTCCCCGCCGCTGGCCAGCCCGTCGAGCATCCCGCAGGACGGCTCCGGCCTGACCTCCACCCTGCCGCCGGTGAACGCCGCGGAGTGGCAGACGCAGGCGAACGGGCTGAAGACCTGGGATGTGACCGAGGGGACCGGGGCCGAGGTCCAACCGGGCAGCACGGTTACGATCCACTACCGGGGCTGGCTGCTCGACGGCACGGTGTTCGACTCCAGCGCCAACCGCGGCCAGCCGAGCACGTTCGACCTGGACGGCCTGATCGACGGCTGGAAGCAGGGCATCCCGGGGATGACGGAGGGCGGCACCCGGCGGCTGTATATCCCGGCGTCGCTGGCCTACGGCGCGGCCGGCCGCCCGGGCATCCCGCCCAACTCCGACCTGGTGTTCGAGATCCAGCTCATCGACACGCAGTAGAAGAGGTGGCCGCACGATTGACTCTCCTCTCTCCTCGTTCCCAAGCTCTGCTTGGGAACGCCGTTCGCGAAGCTCCGCTTCGCGGGTCATTAGAGGAGATGAGCTGCCGCACTGGCCCAAAGTCCCTTCCCGCGTTTACTCGCCAAGCGGAGCTTGGCGACCTTCGTTCCCAAGCAGAGCTTGGGAACGAGAAGACGAGAAGAAGAAGAGAGAGGAGTTCCGCTTCGCGGGTTCGCCCCATGAGCCGCGACCGCTACACGATCTGGGAGAGCGCCCAGCCCCATTTTCTGACCTGCACGGTCGTGGACTGGCTCCCGGTCTTCTCGCGTCCCGAGGCGGCCCAGGTCGTCCTCGACTCCTGGCGGTTCCTTCTGGCGAACCACCGGCTGACACTTTACGGCTACGTCGTCATGGAGAACCACCTCCACTTCATTGCGTCGTCGTCGGACCTGACCGCCGAGGTAAAGAATTTCAAGTCGTTCACCGCCCGGCGGATCATCGACTTCCTGGAGCAGCGGGCCGACGCCCGCCTGCTCGAGCGGCTCGGCTGGTTCAAGCTGCGGCACAAGTCCGAAAGCCGATACCAGCTCTGGCAGGAGGGGAGCCACCCACAACAGATCACGGGTGACGAGATGATGCTTCAGAAGCTGGAGTACATGCATAACAACCCGGTGCGGCGCGGATACGTAGACGTGCCGGAGCACTGGCGGTACTCCAGCGCGAGAAACTACCTGGGACGGCCCGGACTGATCGAGGTCACGACCAGCT
>DASSAT010000546.1:0-5669 GCA_035699305.1 Fimbriiglobus sp.
TGCGATGTCGCTCCAGGCCCCCGACGCGCGTAGCAAGAGCGGCCGGGACGGCCGCGGTCCCAGGGCGTCACGTTCCGCCGGGGGGTGCCGGGGCGGCTTCACGGGGCGCGGCTGGCCCGCGTTCCACCTTCGGGATTGTGATCGCCGGGCCGCCCTTGGCCTCGGAGTCGGGGTAGCCCGAGAGGTCCGCGAACAGCAGCACGCAGCCGATGAACATGCTCAGGGCGATCACCCCGAGCATGGCGACGTACCGGTCGTTCCGCGGCGGCGCCTCGACCACCTGCATCCGCGAGCGGGCCATGACTCCGTCTCCTCAAGGCGTCTGGGTCAGCCCTTGCCGGCCGGTTGCGGCACCGCGCCGAGAGCGGGCACGGTGACGCTCGGCGCCTGCACCGACTGCCCAGCCAGGGCGTCGTGGTCCAGGTAGAAGAAGACGCACGCCGCCAGCAGCGCCACCAGGGTGAGGACCAGCATCCCGGTGTAGGCGTCGTTGCGCGGCCGGTCCGGGTCGTCGTCGGCCGCCTCGTCGTCGAGGTCGTCTTCCACCTCGTCGAGGTCGTCGTACTCCTCGTCGCGCGGGACGGCCTTCTTCTTTTTCTTCTTCGGCTCGTCGTCGTCGCGGCGCTTCTTGCGGGCCATCGGTCGGTCCCCCGGTCAGCGGTTGCTGGTGCTGGCAACGAGTTGGTCGCCGGGCTTCGGCAGGCCGTCGGCGGTGACGGCCCGCGGGTTGGCCGGCGTGAACCGGCCGACCGCGTCCTTGGCGTTGACCCGGGCGACGGTGATCGTCCCCAGGTACGTGCCTTTCACACCGTTGAGCCGGTGGACGCTCAGGATCGCCCCCGGCTTCAGCCCCGAGTCCAGCCCCGGCGTCAGCTCGACCCACACCTCGCGGCCAGCGTGCAGGTCGCTGACCGTCCCGTCGGTCCGGCTGATGGTGCCCTTCCAGCCCTCGGGCAGGACGGGCGACCGCTGCACGCCGGGGCTGAGTGTCTGGAGCGAGCCGTACTTGCGCTCGTACTCGGCGACGATCTCGGAGAGCTGCTGGACCTGGACGGCCAGCCGCTCGGCTCGCTGCTGCTGGCTGGCGGCCTCGATGCCGGCCCGCTCGGCCTTCACCCGGTCCTGCTGGGCGCTGAGCGTCGTGTCGGTGATCCGCTTCTGCACGTCCTTGGTCTGCTGGTCCAGCGCGTTGACCTGCTGCTGGAGCTTCTCGATGTTGGTCTGGTGGATGTTAGCCTGGGCGCCCTGGGCCTTGAGCTGGTTGAAGGCGTCGTTGACCTGCACGACCAGTTTCTGCCGGTCCGCCAGCAGTTGCCGGTTCTGGGCGTAGAGCCGTTCCAGCTCCGCCCGCTGGGCGCGGTCCTTCTCGGCGGCCGCGGCCCGCTCCTCCCCCAGGAGGTCCTTCATGCCGGTGGCCGACGCCGCCGCGTCCGTGGCCTTTTGCTGATACTCGGCCGCCCGCTTGTGCCAGTTGGTCCGGGCGACATAGGCGTTCACCACCAGAGCGTTCCAGACGATGCTCAGCACGAGCACCACGAACACCAGAAGCTTGCCGAGAATCGTCATCGAATAGTCCCCCGGTTACAGAGGTCGGAGGTCGGAAGTCAGAGGTCGGAAGTCGGAAGTCAGAAGTCAGAAGTCAATGACTGCGAACGTCTGACCTCTGACCTCTGACCTCTGACCTCTGACCTCTGACCTCTGACCTCTGACAATGCCCGCAGCCGACTCTCCAACTGCCGCTGCCGGCGCTCCAGCGTCTGCAAGCGGGTGGTCCAGTCCACCCGCAGGTCGGTCAGGTGCTCGGCCTCGTTGCGGAGGTTAACGAGCGCGTCCCGCTGTTTGTTGGCGGCCACGTCCACCGCCGCGACCCGGTCGGACAGAAGCCCGTGCAGCGTCCGCAAGTCGTCGATCCCCAACGTCGGGAACCGGTCCTGGGCCAGCAGCGCCGGCAGGTTCGCCCACTCGTTCGGCTGGACTGGCTTGTCGCCGCGGTGGTGCAACTCGCCCTGGCGGACTTGCTCGTTGAAGTCCTTGGTCAGCGCGTCCACGCCGCGCAGCGGGGTCCGGTTGTCCGGGCCGAGGATCGGGCCACCCTTGTTGTCGTCCACGTTCACGAAGGCCGGGTCGCTCGGGTATACATTCTGGACCCGGAACGTCCCCAGCCGGGCCTGCCGGATGCGGTCGTCGAGCCGCACCTTGCGGTAGGACTGGCGGTACTCTTCGGTCGCCAGCGTGAGTGACTCCTGGCCGTAAGCCGCGTCCGCGCCGGCGATCGACTTCTGCAGCCGGTCGATCTCCTTCTTGAGCTGGGTGATCTGCCCGTCGGCGGTGCCGGCGTCGGACTTGCTGTCCACCCAGTCGGTCCGGTTGGCGTACACCGACACCGCCCAGGCCAAGAGCGACACGCCGACCACCAGGTTCACGAACGCCAGCACCTTGCCAAAGGTCGTCATGGGATCATGCCCTCGCGCATCTCTCTCCCCTCCCCGTTTCGGGGAGGGGCCGGGGGAGGGGTGGCTCGAAGAACCTAACCCCCCAACCCCCTTCCCTAAGGGGGAAGGGGGAGGAAGCCCTACTTCTTCTGCTCGGCCGTGTCCACCTGCTTGAGCAGGTCGAGGTTGTGCTGCTGCGTCTCGGCGACCCGCTTCTGCACGCTCAACAGCCCCTGCTCGACCTCGGCTTGCCGGGCCAGCGCGGCCGCGACCTGACCCTGTAGTTCCTTCAGCTCCAGCTCGCGGCGCTGGAGTTGGGCGTTCCGCTGTGCCACCGCCTCCTGGTCGCGCCGCCGCTGGACCGCCAGGTCGGCGGTCAGCGCCTGCTGCTGGTCGAACAACATCGCCCGCTCCATGGCGAGGTTCTTGAGCAGGTCGTAGGTCTCGGAGAAGTCGGCCTGGTCGAGCACTTGCTGCTGCTGGGCGCCGGCGGTCATGGCCCGCAGCCGGTTGACCTGGTCCTGGATCGCCGCCAGGTACGTCCGTAGCCCGACGACCAGCGCCACCCGCTTCTGCCAGGCCGCGTCCCGGTCCAGGTGGGCCAGCAGGTGGGCGATCCGCCGGCGGCGGTCCGGCTCGTCCCGCGGGGCCGAGTTGCCCGCCGTGCTCAGGAACTGTCTCTGGTCCCGGAACGCCTGCTCCAGCGCCGCCAGCGCGTCGGTCAGCGCCTTGGTGGCGGCCGGGTTGTTCGGGTTGGCGACGAACTGCTTGTTCGCCGCGCGGGCGGCCTCGTCGGCCTTGCGGATCGCCTCCGAGAGTTCCTTGAGCTTGGCCGTCTCCTCGGCCGCCAGTTGCGGGTTGGGCTTGGCCAGGGCCGCCTCGAACCGCCGGGTGAGCATCGCGTCGGCGGTCTTGACCGCCCCCTCCAGCGCCTGCGGGTCGGCGGCCGGCTGGCCCGGCAGCGGGGAGGCCGCGGCCAGCGACCGGACCAGCTGCCGCTCGTCGTAGGACTCGGCCAGCGCCGCCAGCCAGCCGGGGGTGAACGCCCCCTTGGCGTCGAACCGCCCGGCCAACAGTGCCAGCCGATCGGCCGGCCCGCCGGTGGCGGCTAGCTGGGCGTTGGCCTTGTTGCGAACGCGCTGGAGTTCCTCGACCTGCGACTTCGGCGGGTCGCCGCCGCCGAACGCCGCCCCGCCCTCGGCCCCCTGGAAGTGGGCCTTGAGCATCTCCGGCCGGACCGTGCGGACCACGCTCAGCCCGTTGATCTGGGCATCGACCCGCACATCGTCCTCGGTCGGCAGCGGCTCGGTCGGCAGGCCGTCGAGGACCAGGGCCGAGCGCGCGACGACGCCGGAGACGTTCTGCCGAACGGCCCAGTCCTGGGCGATCAGGTAAGCCAGGCCGGCGGCCACGAGGAAGTTGACCACCAGCAGGATCTTGCCCGGCAGCGACATGGGTGCATTCCCTGGCGTAAGTCGTGCGGCGACGGGTCGATGGGCGGCCGGGGCCGTCGCTATCCGATGATTGTTGCGGACGCCGGGAAACTTGACAAGCGATCCGTCCGGGCAAAAAACGGGGTTTCGGGGAACCGGGCAGGCGCGACCGGTATCGGCGCTCTGACGGGTCGGGCCGCCGGTGCCGGCCGGGGGGTCGGGAAAGTTTCTCCGGTCCGTGAGGACAGAGTAAACTATAAGACTGGTAGAATCGGACCGATTCGGACGCGGGGCCATTGCCCCGTCCGCGCCCCGACGCCCACGAGGCCCGAGTCCCGCCGATGGCAACCGAGACCGTCTCCGTCCTGCAACAACTCGGCAGCTACGACCTCCTGGCCAAGGTGGCCGAGGGGGGCATGGGGGCGGTCTACAAGGCCCGCCACCACGAGACCGGCCAGGTCGTCGCCCTCAAGGTCGTCCCCGCCGACACCGCCCGCAACCCGCTCCAGCTGAAGCGCTTCGAGCAGGAGTTCAAGGCCGCCAGTCTCATCGACCACCCCAACGTGGTCAAGGCGCTGGACTACTGCGGCACCGGGCCGACGCCATTCCTGGTCATGGAGTTCGTGGACGGGGAGAGCCTCGGCCAGCGGGTCGAGCGCGACGGCCCGGTCTCGGAGGCCGAGGCGGTCTGGATCATCGGCCAGGTGTGCGAGGGGCTGCACCGCGCCCACAAGCAAGGGCTGATCCACCGCGATGTGAAGCCCGACAACATCATGATCGGGTCCGACGGGGTGGTGAAGCTGACCGACCTCGGGCTGGTCAAGGACGTGGAGGGCGAACAGAACCTGACCCGGACCGGCCGCGGCCTGGGCACCCCGCACTTCATGGCCCCCGAGCAATTCCGCAACGCCAAGAACGCCGACGTCCGCTGCGACGTGTACAGCCTGGCGGCGACGCTGTACATGCTGGTCACCGGCGAGGTGCCGTTCGCCCGGACGACGCCGTTGGACTGCTGGATGAAGAAGGTCCGCAACGACTTCCCGGAGCCGCGGGCGTTCGCGCCGACGCTGTCGTCGCGGGTGAACTGGGCGATCGGCCGGGCGATGAGCGCCAAGCCGGAGCAGCGGCCGGCCAGCTGCCGGGAGTTCATGGAGGATGTGACCGGGGCGGCATGGCGCGCGAACACCGGCTCGTCGTCGGCCCCGACCGCGGCGATGGTCCGCCAGCCGCCGACCGACGACCTGTGGTATCTGGTGTACCGGGACGGGGACGGCGAACCGCACACGGTCAAGGGGAACACCGACGGCATCCGGCGGAACGTGGCGTCCGGTTCCCTGGGCGAAGCCGGGTCGATCGTGGTGAGCCGGACCAAGACAGGCCAGTTCCAGCCGCTCAAGATCGTGCCGGAGTTCCGCGACCTGGTGGTGCCCGGTCTGACGCCGGCGCCGCTGGTGACGCCCGGCCCCGCGCCGCGGCTGACGACGGCGGCGCCGCCGACCGAGGCCGACCCGCCGACGCCGCCGACCGGGTCGTCGTCGGCCAAGACGGTGGACGACATCACCGAGTTCGAGCACCGGCCGTTCGACTCGTCCCTTCTCGACGCGACGCCGCGCCAGTACACCGTGGACCCCCCACCGCCGGCGCCGAAGGTGGGCTGGGTGACGTGGCTGCTCCTGGCCGCGGCCGCGGTAGTCGTCGCCACGGTCGGCCTGGGGCTGGCGTGGCTGGTGAAGTGATACCGGATCGCGGTGATCTCTTACCCCCCCCCTCTCCCCGCTGGGTGCTCTGTCGAAATCCTTGTTTT
>DASSAT010000547.1:0-3280 GCA_035699305.1 Fimbriiglobus sp.
GGGGTTGGCTAACCCGGTCGCTGCCGCTCCGGGTTCGCCGGATGCATCCAAGGGCTGACCGGATGTGCGGGATCGCCGGCTTGCTGGGCGTCGCCGCTACAGGTGCTGGCGTTCGTGGTACTCGAAGACTTCGCCGCCCGGCACGGGCTGACGGCCGGGTGGGGTTCCCTGGGACCGCGGCCGTCCCGGCCGCTCTTGCTCACCCGGTCGGGGGCCAATTGCGAACACCAGGATGCTTCTGACTCGCGGAGCAAGAGCGGCCGGGACGGCCGCGGTCCCGGGGGGCCGCATGCGCGTCGTCTACCTGAACCCGGTCGGCGAAATGGGGGGCGCCGAGCGGAGCCTGCTTGCCACCATCGCCGCGGTCCGCCGGCAGTGGCCGAGCGCCGAACTTGTACTGGTCGCGGGGACCGACGGCCTGCTGCTCGACCGGGCGCGGGAGTCGGGGGTGACGGTCCACCTGCTACCGTTGCCGGCGGCGGTCCAGGGGCTTGGGGACAGCGGGCTGCGCGGGAAGGGTCGGGTCGCTACCGCGGCGGCGCTCGGCCGACGGCTCCCGGCGGTCGGGCTGGGCGCGTGGGATAGCGTCCGCCGGCTCCGCGCCTTGCTCCGACGCCTTCGGCCGGACCTCGTCCACTCCAACGGCATCAAGTCTCACGCCCTCTCAACGCTGGCCGCCCCGCGCGGAGTGCCGGTCCTCTGGCACGTCCACGACTACCTGGGCCAGCGGCCCGTCGTCCGCTGGCTGCTCCGCGCCGTCCCGCGCCCGACCCTGGCGATGGCGAATAGTCAATCCGTGGCCGACGACGCCCGGCGCGTCCTCCGCGGCGTGCCGGTCGAGGTCGTCCTCAACGCCATCGACACCGACCGCTTCACCCCCGGGCCGGGCGACGGGCCGAGCCTGGACCGACTGGCCGGCCTGCCGCCGGCCCCGCCCGGAGTGGTGCGGGTCGGACTGGTTGCGACTTATGCGCGGTGGAAGGGGCAAGATGTGTTCCTGCGGGCGGCCGCTCTGGTCGGCCCGGCGGTCCGGTGCTACATCGTCGGGTCGCCGATCTACCGCACCGCCGGGTCGCAGTTCGCTGAGGCCGAGCTGCATGAAATGGCAAACCAACTCGGCGTCGCCGACCGGGTGGGGTTCGTGCCGTACCAAGAGGACACCGCGGCCGTGTACCGGGCGCTGGACGTGGTGGTCCACGCCAGCACCCGGCCGGAGCCGTTCGGGCTGACGATCGTCGAGGCGATGAGCTGCGGCCGGCCGACGGTGGTGGCTGCGGCCGGCGGCGCGGCGGAGTTGTTCACCGACGGCGTCGATGCGGTCGGCCACGCGCCGGGGGACGCGGCGTCGCTGGCGGGGGCGATCGGGCGGCTGGCGGCGGACGCGGGGTTGCGTGAGCGGATCGGCGCGGCGGCGCGGCGGACGGCGGTCGCGCGGTTCGGGCTGGACCGATACGGACGGGAGGTCGCCGCCGTGTACCGGCGGGTCACCGCCCGGGTCTCGTAGGTCGGGTCGAGTCTGCGAGGCCCGACGGGATGGCAGTCTTACCCCTCGGGCGGCTTCCCGAGCTTGCGGCGGTGCCGACCGGTCGCCTCCTCGACCGAGTGCGAGTCTGTCAGCCGCCGGTCCGCCTTCGCCAACTCGACCAGTTTGCAGTAGTGCGCGTGCAGCACCTTCAACTCCTCCTCGGTCAAGCCCTCGACGTTGATGAGCCGGTTGCTCGCCCCGCGGGTCGCGGCGACCAACTCATTGAGTTTCAGGTGGAGGGCCTGCGAGTCCTTGTTCTGGGCGCGCTGGATCAGGAAGACCATCAGGAACGTGATGATGGTGGTCCCGGTGTTGATGACCAGCTGCCAGGTGTTGGAGAACTCGAACACGGGGCCGGTGACGAGCCAGACGGCGATGGCGAGGGCCGCCAGGAGGAACGCGGCGGTGCTGCCGGACCAGTCGGTCGCCCGCCGGGCGAACCGGGCCGGCCAGGACTCCCGGTGGTTGGTCGGTCGAGACATCGGACGCTCCGGTCGGGGCGGAAACGAGCACCGGGGGCCGAACGGCCCCCGGCCCGATGATAGGACGGCACCGGCCCGACACCGTAATCGGCGGCTGGAAGTGTGAACCGACAAATCCCCCCCTCCCCTTCGGCTCCCTTCGCGCCTATTAGTGGTCATCGACGGCCGGGCACGCGGACGCCCGGTCGCGGCCCTCCCCACCCGACCCATCGGAGTACCCGCCGTGATCACCCGCCGTGAAATGCTCCAGACCGCCGCCGCCGGGGCCGCCCTGGCTGCCGTCCCCACCCTCTTCGCCACCGCCAAGGCCCAGGCAAAGACCAAGGTCTTCACCCTGCCCAAGCTCCCCTACGCCTACGACGCGCTGGAGCCGAGCATCGACGCCGAGACGATGAAGATCCACCACGACATCCACCACCAGGGGTACGTCAACAACCTCAACAAGGCGCTCGCCGGCATGCCCGACTGGCTCAGCAAGCCGGTGGGCGAGGTCATCACTCACCTCAAGGAGCTGCCGGAGAAGGTCCGCATCGCCGTCCGCAACAACGGCGGCGGGCACTACAACCACAGCTTCTTCTGGCAGGTGATGACCCGGCCCGGCGGCCCCGGCCCCAAGGGCGACCTGCTCAAGGCGATCGAGTCGTCCTTCGGCGGCCTGGACGGGTTCAAGAAGGCGTTCACCACGGCCGCGACCGGCCGGTTCGGCAGCGGTTGGGCGTGGCTGATCCCGGGCAAGGACAAGCCGCTGGCGATCGTCAGCTCGCCGAACCAGGACAACCCGCTGATGGCCGGCGGCCCCCGGCCGATCCTCGGCGTGGATGTGTGGGAGCACGCCTACTACCTGAAGTACCACGCCGCGCGGGGCAAGTACGTCGAGGCGTGGTACAACGTGGTCAACTGGGACCACGTGGCCGCCAACTTCGCCCGGAAGCGGTAACGGGGTCCACCCCTCCCCCCGACCCCCTCCCCGAAGCGGGGAGGGGGAGCTAGTGGGCATCCCTTTCTCTCTCCCCTCCCCGCTTCGGGGAGGGGCCGGGGGAGGGGTGAGCGCGTCACCTAACCCATAGGCATCAAGTTTAGGAGGCGCGAGGGTACACGAGAGCGGGAAGTCCTCCCACAATCTCCGGTTAGCAACACTCGTTGACCGTGAGAGGAGCTTCCCGTGAGCATTGTAGACCGGGCGGCGGCGGCGTTGAACCAGTTGTTCGGACCGCTGGCCGACGAGGCGAGCCGGACCACCGGTGTCGTTGTCCGGCAACGCAAGTTCACGCCG
>DASSAT010000548.1:0-2055 GCA_035699305.1 Fimbriiglobus sp.
AAAGGACCGCATGACCGACACCTCCCCCGCCCCCGAGTACCGCCGCGACCCGGTAGCCGGCCGGTGGGTCATCTTCGCCCCGGAGCGGTCGCTGCGGCCGCTGGGCCTGTCGCACTCCAAGCCGCACGCCCGCCGCGACGCCGAGCGCGACACCTGCCCCTTCTGCGAGGGATGGGAGGCCGAGACCCCGCGCGAACTGTTCTCCGTCCGCGCCCCCGGCTCGCCGCCCGACGGCCGCGGGTGGCGGCTGCGCGTCGTGCCCAACCGCTTCCCCGCGGTGCGGCCGATGGCGACGCTCACGCCCGTCGCCGGAGCCGGCGGGCCGTTCGAGGCGGCCGCGGGGGTCGGCGCGCACGAAGTGGTCATCGAGTGCCCGCAGCACAAGTCCAGCCCGACCGCACTGACCGACGCCGAGTTCGCCGCCGTCATCCGCACCTACCGCGAGCGGATCACCGCGCTCGCCGCCGATCCGCGGTACGCCTACGTCACCGTGTTCAAGAACGTCGGGGCCGAGGCCGGGGCGTCCCTGGCGCACCTGCACTCGCAGATCGTCGCCACCCCGATGGTGCCGGACGCCGTCCGGCAGGAACTCGACGGTGCCGCCGACTACCACCGCCGCCAGGGCCGGTGCGTCTTCTGCGACATCGTGCGGCGGGAGACGGAGGCCGGGGTGCGGGTGGTGGCGCGGTCGGAGCACTTCCTGGCGGTGACGGCGTTCGCCGGGCGGTTCGCCTACGAGACGTGGGTGCTGCCGACGGCACACGCCAGTCGCTTCGAGGCGATCACCGACGCCCACGCCGCTGAACTGGCCCGGCTCATGAAGTTGGTCCTCGGCAAGGTGGACGGCGTACTCGGCCACCCGGCGTACAACTACTACCTGCACACCGCCCCGGTGCGGTCCGGCGATCTGCCGCACTACCACTGGCACGTAGAGGTAGTGCCGCGGACGGCCCGGCCGGCGGGGTTCGAGTGGGGGTCGGGGTGCTTCATCAACGCGGTGCTGCCGGAGGCGGCCGCGGCCGACCTGCGCGCCGCCGAGCCGCCGCCGGACGACGACATCTTCGGGCCGTGACGGCGGCCGCCTCACGGCACCACACGGATGGTCACTCCGAATAGCCCCAAGTTAATTCGTATGCCGTTCGTCACGGCTGCCGCAGTGCGGACCCGTACTCTCTGGATCGGGTTGGGCTTCCGCCGGTGCGGCGGCTCGACCGTCCCGTTCTTCATCTCGATGTGCAGTCCGTACCAGTATTCCCCGTCCCGGTAGACCGCGGTGACGAACTGCTCGTCCTTCGGTTCGATGACCGAGACCCGCGACCAAGACCGGCCCCGGTCCTCGGAGACCCACAGCTCCAGCGATTTGATCCCAACTACCCGCCGCAGGTCGTACTCGACCGGAATCTTCATGGCCCGGGTGTGGATTTCGTAGACGGGCGACAACTCCACTCCGTTCCCTGCTATTGCCGCGGATACGATCACGGCCGGTAGCATCGTCATTCCCTCCTGGGTTCGCATTCCCGCCCCGATTGTACCTTCCGACCCCGGGCGAACAACCCGGGCCGTTGTCCGCCGGCCGGCCGGGTGTAGGCTGAGTCAGGAGTCCGTCGGCCATCCCGGCCGTACTGCGGGGAACGTCATGCGCATCGGCCTGTTCGGCGGGACGTTCGACCCGCCTCACCTCGGGCACCTGGTCCTGGCCGAGCGGTGCCGCGAGGACGCCGGGCTGGACGAGGTCTGGTTCCTGGTCAGCTACCGGCCGCCGCACAAGACCGGGCAGCCGCTCACCCGGTTCGAGCACCGCTGCGAGATGGCGACGCTCGCCGTCACCGGCCAGCCGCTGTTCAAGGTGGAGCCGATCGAGAAGGAGTTGCCGCCGCCCAGCTACACGGCCGAGACGCTGGCGGAACTCCGTCCCCGGCACCCGGCCGACGAGTTCGTACTAGTCGTTGGGGCGGACTCGCTGGCGGACCTGCCGCAGTGGTACGAGCCGCGGCGGGTGCTGGAGCAGGCGGACGTGGTGGCGGTGCCGCGGCCGGGCGTCGAGACGTGGACGGC
>DASSAT010000549.1:0-2280 GCA_035699305.1 Fimbriiglobus sp.
TCTTGGTCCGCGGGTCGGGGCGCCGGTGTGTCGTCACAAGCCCCCGACCCGTCCAGCAAGAGCGGCCGGGACGGCCGCGGTCCCAGGTGTGTGCCGCAGTATCCGCCCGCCGGCTGAGTGCCGCTCCCATCAGTTTGACCAATCCCATTCTCCGACCTACGTTTCAGCGCTCGCCCGAACCGTACCTCGTCGCCGGCATCCGGCCGGCGGGGCCGCACCCCCCATCGGCGTCGCCTCATGCGCAAGCGCACGGACCGTGGTCTGGTCAGTTCCGCCACCGCACGGGTGGTGAGCTGGACCCTGCTGCTGACCCCGGCCGCCATCCTCGCTCTGGCCGCCACCCGGTACTTCTCGGTGGTGCTGGCGATGGGGTCGGCCGGCGCGTTCATCGGCGGGCTGCTGTTCGCCCGGACGCGCGAGGCGTGGCGGCCGCCGGTCTCTGCGGCCATCGTCGTCCTGTACCTGGTCGCGTTGGGCTGGCTGTGGGCGTTCACCTGGTCGGAGCCGGACCGGTTCGCCCGGGCCACGCGCGGGCTGTTCCTGGTGGTCGCGGTCGGGATGCTTATCCGCCACGACCTGCTGCGCACCGGGGTCGGCCCGCGGCGGCAGGCGGTCTCCCTGTGCCGTGGGATGCGGGCGCGGACGCGGTGGCCGCAGGACCCGGAAGCGGTCGCCACCCTGCCCGAGGTGCGGGCGCTGGCCGACGCTATCCGCGACGACCCCGGCCCGGCGATCGAACTGCTGATGGCCGACAACCGGCCGGAGGTGCGGACGGCCGCGTTCGCCGCCCTGAACGGGCGGGAGGCGTGGCGGGCGGCGGAGGCGGCGGCGGTGCTCAACGTTGTCCGCCGGACCGAGGAACCGGCCGTGCGGGCGGTCGGGGTGGCGGCGCTGGCCGGGGCCAGCGACCCGGGCACCCTGGCCGGACTGGCTTCGTTCCTGCGCGACCCGGTGCCGGAGGTCCGCCAGGCCGCCGCTGAGTCCCTGCTGGCGGCCGGCGCCGACCACTGGCCGGTCGTCCGCGAACTGGTCCGCGACGCCCTGGCCGACCAAGCCCTGGCGGCCGACGGGCCGCTGCCCGGGGCGGCCGGCCGGCTGCCAGCGGTCGCCGTCTGCGACCTGACCGCTTGGGCGTCCGAGGCCGACCCGCTGGCCGGGCGGTCGGTCCGCACCCTGATCGGTCACTACGCGGCGGTTCTAAAAGCCGGCGTCCAGCCGGGGCTGGCCGGCGAACTGGGTCAGCACATCATCGAGCCGAACACCCCGGCGGCGCTGCGGGTCGAACTGGCCGGCCTGCTCCGGGCGCTGGGGATGATCCCGACCGACCTCCTCGACCGGATGACCGACGTGGACCAGCCCAGCCCGATCCGGCTGCTGGCGGCCGAGATCCTGTTGGCGGCGGACCCGGAGAACCCGGACGCCACCGACGTGCTCCGCGGACTGGGCCGGCAGTCGAACCGGGAGACGTCGCTGGCGGTCGCCCGGCTGTTGCAGACGTACCTGGGCATGGACATGGGCTTACCGGACGGGCAGATCGCGGCGAACAGCAAGGTGGCGGCGGAGGCGGCCCGGGCGGTGTTCCAGTGGGCGACCGGCCGGCCGGCCCCGCCGCCGCCGGCCGAGCACGGCTCCGCGTGGGTGACGCGCCCGGTCTCCCGGCCCGCGCTGCCGGGGCTTAAGAAGACCGCCCTGCCGCCCCGGACCCAGCCGCCCGGCGGCGGCGGAGCGACGTGGGCCCCCCGCTGACGCAGGGAGTTTCACGTTCCAGAGTTCCAAGTTCCAAGTTCAAGGCCCGGCGCTCCGCTAACAATGAGGGGTGCCGGGCCGCGTGCTTTTACTTGGAACTTGGAACTCTGGAACGTGAAACTCTGGATCGGGACCGCCGGCTACTCGTACCCCGCCTGGGTCGGCGGGTTCTACCCGCCGGGGACCAAGTCGGACGGGATGCTGGCGCACTACGCCCGGCACTTCCCGGCGGTCGAGATCAACTCGAGCTTCTACCGCCCGCCGACGGTGGCGCAGGTCGAGAAGATGGGCCGGAAGGTGCCGGCCGGGTTCGCGTTCGCGCTGAAGGCGCCGCGGTCCGCCAGCCACGACTATGACGACGCGGAGCTGCCGGCGCTCAAGCTCGCCGCGGAACGGCTGGAGGCGGAGGGGCGGCTGCTGGGGGTGCTGGTGCAGGTGGCGGAGACGTTCCGGAATGTGCCGTCGAATCGGGAGTGGCTGGCGCGGGTGGTGGGGATGCTGCGGCCGCTGCCGGTGACGGTGGAGTTCCGGCAC
>DASSAT010000550.1:0-2316 GCA_035699305.1 Fimbriiglobus sp.
CTCCCCCTCCCCGCTTCGGGGAGGGGGTCGGGGGGAGGGGTTGAGCGCGTCACCTAACCCCCCGGCCCCTCTCCCCAGCGGGGAGAGGGGAGGAAGACAAGCAATCAACGCGATCCGGTCTGACCTGTACCCAACGGAGGGTTCGGCCGTGCCCAGCCACGACTCGTCCCGCGACTACGACCTGCTCGACCGGCTGGTCGAGGAGTTCAACGACCGGTTCCGCCGCGGCGAGCGGCCGAGCGTCAAGGAGTACTGCGACCGGCACCCAGACCTGGCCGACGACCTCCGGGAACTCCTCCCGGCCGTGGCCCAGGTCGAGCACGCCAAGGAGGTCGCGGACGACGACCGGCCGACCGCGCCGCCGGTCGCCCCGCCCCTGGAGCACCTCGGCGACTTCCACATCCTGCGGGAGATCGGGCGCGGCGGGATGGGAGTGGTGTACGAGGCCGAGCAGGTCTCGCTGGGCCGCCGGGTCGCCCTCAAGGTGCTGACCCAGCGGATGCTCCGGGAAAACAAGCAGAAGCGGCGGTTCGAGCGCGAGGCCAAGGCGGCGGCCAAGCTGCACCACACCAACATCGTCCCGGTGTTCGGGACCGGGGAGCAGGACGGCACCCCGTACTACGTCATGCAGTTCATCCAGGGGATGGGGCTGGACGTGGTGATCGACGAGCTGGCCCGGATGGGCTCCAGCGGGGCGTCCGCCGGCCCGACCGTGTCGGCCCTGCGGCAAGCCCGGCAGGACGTGTCCGCCGCCGACGTGGCCCGGTCGCTGATAACCGGCACTTTCCACGCCCCGACCGCTGACCCCGAGCCGGCCGGTGGCAACGACGCGGCGACGGCGACCGCGGCCCCCGCCGCCCCGGCCTCGGCCCTGGCCGTCCTCAGCCAGTCGGACCCGCTCGGCCGGCTCCCCGACACCTCCGGGCTGTCGTCGTCCGTCACCCTCCCCGGCCAGGCCGACCGGTCCGGCCGGCGGCGGAAGCCGACCTACTGGCAGAGCGTCGCCCGCATCGGGGTGCAGGTGGCCGACGCCCTGGAGTACGCCCACAAGCAGGGGGTTCTGCACCGGGACATCAAGCCGTCGAACCTGCTGCTGGACCTCAAGGGCACCGTCTGGGTAACAGACTTCGGGCTGGCCAAGGCAGAGGGGGCGGACAACCTGACGCACACCGGGGACATCCTCGGCACCCTGCGGTACATGCCGCCGGAGGCGTTCGACGGTCGGGCCGACGCCCGCGGCGACGTCTACAGCCTGGGGCTGACGCTGTACGAGCTGGCCGCCCGTCGGCCGGCGTTCGACGAGCGGAACCGGCAGAAACTCATCAAGCAGGTGACGACCGCCGACCCGCCTGTTGCGGTCGGTCAACCGCTCGAACTGCTTCACCGGCTTGTACGGCTGGTCGCCGAACCCGTCGCCGTCGGCGTCGAGGCCGGTCGTGGTGGGCAAGGTCGCCAAGATCGCCAAGGTCGCCAACTTTTTTCGGATCACCCCCTCTCGAATTAAGGCCCGGCCCGACTTCCACTACGGGCGGGGGATAATCGGGCGGGAATTGGAGCGGCCGACTTGCGATCAGACGCCGGTGGGTTGGGCGGTCGGCATCCGCGGCGGGGCGGTGTCCCACATCAGCCGCACCTCGTCCGCGGTCAGCCCGTAGGCGGCGTTCACCAGGTCGGAGACGCGGTGTTCGAGTTGGACCGCCTCCCGGGCCAGCGCCTGGAGCGGGGCGACCGACGCGGCGTGTTCGTCGCGCAGCCGCTTGTGGTCGGCCGCCGACAGCGGGGCCTTCCGGCCGCGGAGCTTCTTCACCTCCGCGGCGAACTCGTCGGCCGACAGGGACGCCACGTCGGCGAGCTTCTGGCTCGGCTTGTCGATGCCGAACTCCGCGCGCAGCCAGTCGAGAACTGTGCGCCGGCCGGATTGCTGGTCGGTTGCGATCTCCCGTAGCCGATGAACTGCTGTGACTGCTGACTCTCGGGCATCCTCGGTCGGCTTTGGGATCGGGAAACTGTTCAGGTACTCAGTGAACAACCGCAGCGCTTCGTCCTTACCGTGCTGGGCGGTACGCCACGCGAACCACCACGACACGGGAGCATTCAGCACCGCCAGCGCCCACGGATTATCCGTCGGCAGGAAGTAGACGGTGTTGTTGCAAAGCGTCCCGTCGGCGTCGAGGCAGAACCGTTGGTTCCAGGTGATGTCCTGGTACATCACCTTTGGCTTGTCGAACCGGTCCCAGTAGGCGCACGCCCGCAACTCCCACCAGTGTTCGCCCTGGTCCTGTCTCTTGGTTAGCTTGGCCCGATATTGCGCGAAGT
>DASSAT010000551.1:0-5208 GCA_035699305.1 Fimbriiglobus sp.
GCTCAGCTCCCGCGGCGGCCGAACCACGGAGCGCAGCTGCGCCTGGCTTCGCGGTTCGCTCGTCGCAGCCCGCGGCGGCCGAACTCTCCGCTGCAGCTGCGCCGATGGCCGTCGCGGGGAAGGGCAGGGAGTCGTTGCGTCATCGGCGCAGCTGAGCTCCGTGGTTCGGCGGCGGAAGGCGGAGCGAAACGGGGCTGGCAGCGAATGGCTCGGCGATCTATATTGATCGTCGGGAGGTCGTCATGGAGCCCTCGGGCCTGCAAGCCAGCCGCAAAGCTGTCCTGGTCGTTCTGTTCGTGCCAAGCGTCGAGCGCGACGGGACCACGCCGACCGATCAGGTGTATTGGGTCGAAGCGACCCTCAACACTTTCGGGCAACTCTTCGGCGGAGCCACAGCCTTCCCGCGGGCCAAAGGCGTGTGGCGCGACGACGAAAGGGGCGGTGTGCTGGTCAAGGATGAGCCCGTCGTCATCCACTGCTACACGACGCCCGTGGATGTCGCCGACTCGGCGCGCCTCGGCCAACTCGGGAGTTTCTGCCGGCGAATGGGCCGCGAGGCTCACCAGGGCGAGATCGGGTTGGTCATCGGGGACGAGTATTTGGCGTTCCGAGATTTCTCGGAGGAATAGGTCATGAGTACACCACTGGACATGGACCGGATCGCGAAGGACTTGGGAGCGGAGCGACGGGGCAAGGTGGTGTCCCGAGGCGGCTACTTCGGGGCCGTCCAGTTGGCCGCTGAGGTCACGACGCGCTTCCGCGTGCCGGACGGCGGGGGACGTCCGACCGACCCGTCGTGGAGTGAACAGCGCCTCGTCCGACTTTCAACGACGACGCTTGAACAGCTTGAGCAGCTCGCCGAGAAGGCGCACGCAAGTCCGATGCAGATCGCCGCGTTGTTGCTGGAGCAGGCCGTCCAGTCGGCCGCGGGTCAAGAGTAAAGGCCCACCGAACCCGGCGCTGCACCTGTCGGCCGCCCAAAGCGGCGGCCGCAGGTGAGCTTTTCGTTCGGCGTTGAAGCCCCGAGCCTCAGAGGGCTTGACAGCCGACGGACTCCCCGGAATAGGTGTAGGCTTCAGCACCATTTCGGCTCACGGGGGTTCGCCATGTGCCGCTGGATACCGGTCCTGCTCGTGGCCCCGCTCCTCACCGGCTGCGGGACGTTGGCCAACATGGACGGCCGGAGCTTCGCGCTGATGGGGCCACCGGACCGCCCGACGCGGGTGTTCGGTGGCGTGGCGAATGACATCCGCTGGGTCGGTGAGCAGGCGGAGCGGGTGGTCGAGCCGGACGACCCGTGGTGCATCCCGATCAGCTTCGCGTCGGCGGGCTACTTCGGGCTGGTCGATCTGCCCTTGTCGCTGGTCGGGGACATCGTCACCCTGCCCAAGGTCGTCCGGGGCACCAGCAAGCCCCAGCCGCCGACAGCAAGGCCCGCCGAATCCGGATTAGGTTCTGGGAGTCAAGAGAGAGAATCGCCCTGACCATCGCTTTTGTTGACTTCAACAAAGGCGTGGTGCAACAAGGGGAGACGAGGCTCTCGGGCGGTCTGCTTGTGGCGATCATACCGTGGTGTCAGCCCGACGCGCGGCTGCACCCAACACGGATTCAGACTCTCGCGGCCACGCCCCGGAGGGCAAGGCGGCTGGCTCCGGTCGAGCGGTGTTCGCCGCCCTGCGTCGGACGGGGAGTTTGCTCCGGCGGGATCCGTCCGGCGTCGGGGCGCTGATGTACGAGGTCCGACGGCTCCGGCTCTCTCTGCGCCAGCTTGCCACAGGTCCGGTGTACTTCGAGTACGGCGTCCACGACGACCAGCCGCAGGTCGTCATCCGCCGGATTCGGAGTCTGGGCGACCCGGACCCGACCGCCTGACTTGTGTATCACCTCAGCGGAATGAGGATGGAAGTGAGGAACGCTTCTCGTCCGCTCTCTATCGAGTACGGTGTTCACGACGAGCAACCGATCGTCGTCGTCCGCCGGGTCCGGTGGCTGGACGACCCCGACACCGCCGCCTGACCTGTCGGATTTCCCGTCGGCACACCTTCACTGACCGAATTCGCTGCGCCGGACCCTGACGGTCGGGCTTTTTTTGCTGGCACTTTTCTGGCATTAGCTACTCGACAACCGAGGGAACGGCGTTCATACTCGAAGGCGTCGCCCCCTCTCCCCCGGCGATTCGCCCAACGGGTCCCGGCCGGGATCGCCCATCCTCTTCGGGGTCGCCTCGGCCCGCGCGTGGTTGCCCCCTGGTCCTCTATCCGGGTAGTCCCATGAACAACTCTCTCCCACCGAGCGCGCACGGCCGACCACCCGCTCCGCTCTCCGAAGCGGAGACCCGCGCGGCCCTGCGGGCGGTCGGCCACATCCTGGAGTTGGCCCGCGACGAGGTCGGCCGGTTCGCCCGCGCCGACAAGCTCACCGACGTCCTCGCCTCCGCCGGCGCTCTGCCGGAGATGCTCACCCGCCCGGCGGTCTTCCGCGAACGGTTCCGGCCGACGCTGGAGCGGCTGGTCCACCGCTACGGCGAGTTCGCCCCGGTCCTCAACGAGTTCGACCGCACGGCGACCCCGCAGGTCCACCGCCGCCGTCACCGCAAGCCCACCTACGACGACCTGTGGATCGACTGCGGCGCCAGCGACTGAGCCAGAAACGGTAACGACCACGCGGGGGCGGTCACCGCCCCCGCGTCCGCGCGCCGGGCTGCCAGTGGTCGCCGCGGACCACATCGACTGCCCAGCAACCGCGGACGTGCGGCCCTGCTGCGCGACAGTGATCCAGCAGCCGTTGGTTGTCACACCCAGCTTCTTCCAGCGCGTCGGCCAGGATCGGTAGCCGGTCGAACGCTCCATCCCCGACGATCGCCTCCGCGAGGGCGGTCACGGTGTCCGTTCGCCAACTCACCACGAACTTCACCGGCGCGAACGGGTAGCCAAACACGTCGCGGACGAGGTCCGGCCGCGGGTCCGGCGGGTCGGAGGTTCCGACCTCGTGCCACTCCGGCATCCGGGCCGCAAGCTCCTCCACCGAGATGACTACGTCCGGGACGAACATTAACCCCGACTCGACGACCGCCACGCTGATCGACTCGGCCGCGGCACAGACCACGATTCGGGCGGCGAACTCGGCCCGGAGCTGCTCGGCGTAGGGGACGGCAAGGTCCGACGGCCACCGGTTCGACCACTCCTCCGCTCCCCCCGCCGCCCTCAGCCGCTGGTCGAACTCCTTATGAGACAGCCGTTCCTGCCTGTTCCGCTCCCCGATCGCCGCGTTGCATGCCTCCTTGGCCACGGCCCGCGCCGCAGCCAGTTGCTTCACCGTGGCCTGTCCGTTGGCGAACCGCTCGGCAACCTCGACCGCCCGCCGGCAGCGGTCGTCCGGCATCACGTCCCACCCCAGCCGCACCGCCGCGCACAGGAGCAGCCGTAGCTTCCGCTGCGCCCCGGCCGCCTTCGCGTACCGGTGGTTCGGGAATAGTGCGATCAGGAGGTCCTGCCAGCGGTCGGCGGCGAGCCACTCCTTCTCGCTCAACGGTTTGCGAACCATCGCGCCCTCCGAGGACCGACGGCTCCCCTTGAGCCGGCCCGGTCGTCGAGAGTATAACCGGTCCGTCCACCCCGGAGGCTCTCCCTATGTCGTCCGCCACTGTCCAGCCGGCCACCTATGGCCACGACGCCTCTTTGTCCCGGTGGACCGTCCGCCAGTACCAGCGGATGGTCGAGACCGGCATCCTCACCGTGGATGACAAGGTGGAGTTGCTGGAAAACTACGTGGTTCTCAAAATGCCCCGCAACCCTCCCCACGACTCGACGATTCAGCGGATGCTCGGCGTCCTCTTCCGAGCCTGCCCCGCCGGGTGGAGCCTCCGGGTGCAATCCGCAATAGCACTGGCCGACAGTCAGCCAGAGCCGGACTTCTCGTTCGTTCGCGGCACAGCGGACGATTACATGGCCCGACACCCCGGTCCCGCGGACGCCGGACTGCTGATCGAGGTCGCGGACTCGTCACTGCTGCGAGACTTGCAGGACAAGACCCGCATCTACGCGCGGGCGGGCATCCCGGTTTACTGGGTGGTGAACCTGGTGGACCGCAAGGTGGAAGTGTTCTCGGACCCGGACCCGTCGGCGACCCCGCCAGCGTACCGGACCCGGCAGGCGTATGACCCCGGCGATCCGGTGCCGCTGGTGCTGGACGGCGCGGCGGTCGGGTCGGTGCCGGCCGCGGACCTGCTGCCGTAAGCAATGTCACTTTGCCGAAGTGTCTGATTCGTTCAGGTGGAACGGGCGGGGCGGTGTCAGCTTTTCCTCGATCGTGGTAACGATGTGCGGTTCGTCGGCCTCGGGGGGTTCCGCCAACGACACCATCACGACCACATATAGGCCGTTGAACCGCAAGCGGTAGACGCCTGGTTCCGGGTCCAACATCCGCAGTGCGTCGCGAAGGGGAATGCTCATGGGTGTCACTCTCAGGGCGTCGCCGCGGGGGTCGGCTCGGGCGCCTCCGTCGGCTTCGGCGGGCCAGCGAGGAACGCATGCACCAGCAGCATCCCCGCCCCGACCACCAGACAGCAGTCGGCGGCGTTGAATACCGGCCAGTCGATCCGGTAGAAGTGCAGGAAGTCCCGGACGCCGTTGAACACCACCCGGTCGTACAGGTTGCCGACCGTCCCGCCCAGGATCAGCCCCAGCGCCGCGCACAGCCATCCGTCGGCTGCCGTCGAGCGCCGCGATACCCAGACGGCGATCCCGGCCGCGGCGAGGATGCTCACCGCCGCGAACACCTGGTTGGCCAGCCCCTTGTGCTCGCTGAGGAACCCGAACAGCGCCCCGTGGTTGACTCGCGGCATCACCGGGGCGCTCCACGTCTGCAGCCGGTTGAACCCGCAGTCGCACGGCGGCACCGCCGGGTCGAACTCGGCCGTCAGCCGGAACCACCCCTCGACCACCTCCCGCTTGCCGTGGTAGGCGCCGGGCTGGTACAGCCAGCGGAACACCCCGTACTTCGTCGCCTGATCGACCGTCAGGCCGACCAGCGCCAGAGTCACGGTCAGCCACCGGTACGAGCGCGGAGCCATGATGGAGTGTTCCCGGGAAGCGGAGGATCGTCTTTAGGCACGGTAGTCGGACCGGCGAGACCCGTCAAGCAACCCAGCCCGCGTCGTCGGCCCTGGGACCGCGGCCGTCCCGGCCGCTCTTGTTCCGCGAGGTGGGA
>DASSAT010000552.1:0-7104 GCA_035699305.1 Fimbriiglobus sp.
AAGTCACTCCCCGGCCATCCTATGCGATGGAAACCTTGGCCCGACTCCCGCTCGCCGATGCCTGCTCCGACCTCTGGGCCTTCCTCGCCTCCGACGATGCCCTCGACTCCCTCTTCGAGCGACACCGCGGACGCTGCTACGAAGACGCCCTCCGATCGAGGAGGTGCGGGATCGGTTGCGGGATCGGTTGGGGGCGGTGTGGTCGTCGGTGTGGGTCAAGGCTCGGAACAAGAAACCCCGGCCACGCAAGGCGAAGGCGAAGCAGTCGGGGACACACACCTCGGTCCACAAACTCTTCCAGCAAGCTAAACAAGCCAGGCAACGAAACGAAAAGGGCTCGCCGTCCGTCCGCCAATGAGATGAACAAAGCAGTGGCCTCGCCCTCCCAAACCGAGACACGACGCGCTACCCCACGAACACCGCGCCGGGGAAGCCGGGGAAGGCGTCGTACTCCCGCACCAGGCTCGCGCCGGTCGCGCGGAACGCCGTCACCCGGCCGGTGCCGCCAACTGGCGCGGCCAGCAACTCCGGTACGCCGTCGCCATCGGCGTCCGCGGCACCGACCGTCACCCCTCGCCGCCGCGCCGAGTCGCCGGCGAAGAAGTCCGCCAGTCGCGTCTGCCGGCCCGCCAGGAACTCCCGGCCACTGAACACCGTCACCCGCGGGGCGCCGCCGGGGCCGGCCCCGGTGAGGAGGTCCGCGAACCCGTCCCCGTCGAAGTCCGCCGCCGATACGAAGGTGCCGTTGCGTAGTGTGTCCTCGTAGGCGAAGAAGTCCGCCCCCAGCCGGGCCGGCGAGTTGGCCGCGACCGACTTGCCGTCGAACACCGCCACCCGCGGGCCGCCGCCGAACCCCGCGGACACCACCAGGTCCGACACACCATCTCCGCTCACGTCGCCAGACGCCACCCGCACGCCGCCGGTGAAGGTCGGCTCCAGGGCGAAGAAGTCGGCGATGGTCGCGCCGGTCCGGCCGCTGAGCACCCGCACCCGCGGACCGCCGCCCTCGTCCGCCGAGACCGCCACGTCGGCGAAGCCGTCGCGGTCGAAGTCCGCTGCCGCCACGTACACCCCGCCGCGGAAACTCGCCTCGAACGCGAAGGCGTCGCGCACCACCTTCCCGGTCGCGCCGTCGAAGGCCCGGACGTGCGGCCCGCCGCCGGGGCCGGCGCCGGCAACCACGTCCGGGATGCGGTCGCCGGTGACGTCCGCCGTCGCCACGCGCACCCCACCGGTGAACGCCAGGTCGAACGCCTGGAGCCGCGCCCGCTGCTCCCCGGTCCGCGCGTCGAACACCTCGACGACCGGCGCGCCGCCGGCCCCCGGGCCGGCCGCGACGATCGACGCACCCGGGCCGATCTCGCCAGCGAAGCGAATGCGGTAGACCGCCCCCTGGCCGGCCCCGAACCCGCGCGCCAGGTACAGCAGGTCGCCGTCCGCCTCGACCGCCAGCGCCACCGGGAGGTCGCCGGTCAGGTCGCTGGCGAAGTTGGTCACGCGGCCGGCGTCCAAGTCGAGCCGGTCGATCCAGCCGCCGGTTAGATCGGTGAAGAAGTAGTCGCCGACGAACTCGGCCGGGAACGACAACACCGCCGGGTCGTAGAACGTCCCGCCGGTGATCGCCGTGCCCGCGAACAGCGGGTCGCCGGCGTGGCCGTAGGCGTACCGCGGGCGGGTGAAGTTCGGGAACGCCGCCGGGTCGAAGTCCCCCTCGGTGGCCGGCCAGCCGTAGTTCCGCCCGGCCCCGCCCTCGTTGACCTCCTCGAACGCCGACTGCCCCACGTCGTGGACGAACATCCGCCCGGTGCCCGGCTGGAACGCGAACGCGAACGGGTTGCGCAGCCCGACCGCCCAGATCGCGCGGTTGGCCCCCGTCGGCGTGCCGGCGATCCCGGCGAACGCAGTCGGGTTGTCGGCCGGGATGCTGCCGTCCGGGTTGATGCGGAGCACCTTGCCGAGCCGGTTCGAGAGCGACTGGCTGTTGGCCGGGTTGGCGTTCTCGCCGACGGCGACGTAGAGCTTGCCGTCCGGGCCGAAGTGGATCGCCCCGCCGTTGTGGTTGGTGGCGGCCGAGAGCGGGTCGAGCTCGAGCAGCACTGTTTCACTGCCCGCAACGGCCACGTCGCCCGATGCGGTGAGCCGGCTGACCCGGTTGAACGGCGCCCGGCCGGGCGTGCCGGGGACGGTGTAGTAGACGTAGACGAACCGGTCCTGCGCGAAGTCCGGGTCCAGGGCGACGCCGAGCAACCCGCGCTCGCCGGCGTCATCGGTGGTGAACGTGGCGAACGGCGCCGATAGCAGCGTGCCGTCCTTCACAACGCGCAGGGTGCCGCCCTGTTCGGTGACGAACAGCCGACCGTCCGGGGCGACGGTCATCCCGGTCGGGGCGGTTAGCCCGCCGGCCAGCAGCGACTCGGCGAACCCACTCGGCAGCACGGTCGGGGCGAGGCGGTCGTCGAGCCGGGTGAGCGTCGGACGGAAGCGGGTCACGGGGAGCCCTCGATGGCGAGAGTGCGCGAGCGGCCGGGGTGGTATCATAGGGTCGGACCGACGGGAGGGCCGATCATGGGCGACGAGTACCTGACGATGGCCGAGATCGAGGCGAAGTACCCCGGCGAATGGGTGTTGCTCGATCGGCCGACGAAGGACCGACACGGTGATGTGACCGGCGGTCGCCTCGTCTTCCACCAGGCCGACCGGGGTCTGCTCGACGCCGAGTTGTTGTCGCGCCACCTCCGTGAGTTCGCCGTCCTGCACGTCTACGACCCGAACGCGGAACCGGTCTACCTGATCACACCCTGGTTCGAGGAAGAATGGACGGACGATTCGACACCCGCCGGCGGCTCGTCCTCCTCACCGCCCAGCTAAGTGGCCCGACCGCCACCGCAACGGTAACGCTGGCCGTAGACACCGGGGCGGCCCGGTCGGTGATCCGGCCGTCGCTACTCCTGTCCGTCGGCTGCGACCCCTCCCGTTCCGCGAGCCACATCCGGGTGGTTTCGGCGACCGGGACGGAACGGGCACCGGTGGTCCGGGTGGATCATCTGCTCTGTGCGGGAACGCAGCGCGGACCGCTCTGGGTGGCCGCTCACGACCTGCCCTCTCGGTTCGATGGCGATGGGCTGCTCGGGCTGGACTTCATCCGCCCCGGCCCGCTCTCGATCGATTTCATCCGCGGGCGGGTCTTCTTCTCCCCGCGGCGGTGGTGGCGACTCTGGCGATAGCGGATTGCCGGTTGCCGTTCGCGGGCGGGGGGCTACCATCTACGCCAACCGACACCCGGTTGACCCTGCACCCTCCACGGAGGCCGCGGCCATGGCGATGTTCATCGGCGAAGGTCTGGTCGGCGACGGCAACGAGATCGCACACATCGACCTCTTGATCGGCGACAAGACCGGACCGGTCGGCACGGCGTTCGCCAACGCCCTGGCCAACCAGTCGCACGGGCACACCAACCTGCTGGCCGTCGTCACGCCGAACCTGATCTGCAAGCCGGCCACGGTCCTGATCACCAAGGTGACAATCAAGGGGCTCGGCCAGGCGGTCCAGATGTTCGGCCCGGCGCAGTCCGCGGTCGCCCGCGCGGTCGTGGACAGCGTCGTCGAGGGAGTCATCCCCAAGAGCGAGGCGGACAACTACGTCATCGTCTGCGGCGTGTTCATCCACCCGCAGGCCAAGGACGACGTCAAGATCTACGACTACAACTATGAGGCCACCAAGCTGGCCATCAAGTGCGCCATGCGCGGCGAGCCGAAGATCGACGAGATCATCGCCAAAAAGGGCAGCAAGCACCCGTTCAGCCCGAAGTAAGTGGGCCGGGCGAAGCCCGTGGACTGCCGTCCACGGGCTTGGTTCGTTTTCCTCGCCCCTCCGTCCCATGTCCGACAAGCCCCTGGTCCTGGTCCACCTCGACACCGACCCGCACCCGAGCGTCTTCGACCGGGTGGTCGCGGTCGATAGCGGCGTCGAGCAGCTGTTCAGCTACGGCGCGGTGACGCCGGAGAATGTGATGCCGCTGGTCCACGGGTGCGTCTTCACCCGCGGGCCGAAGGACCTGCACCGCACCGCCATCTTCGTCGGCGGGTCCGACAGCGCCGCGGCCGAGGTGGTCCTCGCCGAGGTCAAGAAGCACTTACTCCCCGCCTACGGGCTGACCGTGTCGGTGATGATCGACCCGAACGGCGCGAACACCACCGCCGCCGCCGCGGTCCGCGCCGCCGGCCGGCACCTCGACCTGGGCGACGCCGAGTCGCTGGTGTTGGGGGGCACCGGCCCGGTCGGGCAGCGCGTGTCGCGGCTACTGGCCGGGCACGGCGGCCACGTCCGCATCGGCAGCCGGCAACTCGATCGCGCCGAGGCGGTGTGCCGGGCGATCCGGGCCGCGGTCCCGGACGCCGACGTCTCGGCGGTGAGCGTCGGCTCGTCGGCCGACGGGCCGCGGGTGCTGGACAGCCGCGATCTGGTGATCGCGGCCGGCGCGCCGGGGGCGCTGCTGTTGCCAATGAAAGTCCGCGACACCTGTAAGACGTTGAAGGTGGCGATCGACCTCAACGGCGTGCCGCCGGCCGGCATCGAGGGGGTGGAACTTTCGGACAAGGGGGTCGAACGGGACGGCGTGATCTGCTACGGCGCCCTCGGCGTCGGCGGCACCAAGATGAAGGTGCACAAGGCGGCGATCGCCGAGCTATTCACCCGCAACAACGCCGTGTTCGATGTCGAGGAAATCTACACCCTCGCGCGGACGCTGCCGTAGGAGATAAATCCCAAATCCCAAGCACCAAATCCCAAACGAAAGCCGGCAAGCACTCATCTTCGTTTGGGATTTGGTGCTTGGGATTTGGGATTTGGGATTTACCCCGTCTTGACTCGCCCCGCGAAACCCCGGACCATGCCCCGGCGTCGCCCCCGAGCGAGGGACCGCCATGCGGGTGTTGCTGGCCGCCGTTGCCCTGTTCGCCCTGTCCGCCACCGCCGACGCCGGGTCGATCTGGTTCGCCTACCGGATCGAGGCCCAGACCACCCCGGCCGGGGGCGGGGCCGGCGAGTTCGTTATCCGCCACGGCCCGCCCGACGGCGGGTGGGTGGACCAGGCGACCCGCCCGTCCGCCGACCTGGCGTCCCTGTGGCTGCGGCCGGCCCCGCCGATCGACGACCCGGACTGGCGGCCCGGTTTCTCCAACATCGTCAGCCGCACCACCGCGTTCGAAGTCACCGTCTCCCTGACCGACCGGGCGTCCGGCCTCGGCGGCGAAGCCACCTTCACCGGGACGGCCGGCAGCCAGTGGATGCACCGCTGGGACGGGCTTTACCGCGGCGAAGGCACCTGGATCGACTTCGACGGCTCGCAGAGCCAGGAGCTAACCCTCGGCCGGCACGTCTTCACCATCGAAGCCGAGCAAGCGTTCGACCCGCGCGACGCCGAGGTCCAGGCGTCGATCGCGCTCAGCGGCGCGCCGGTGGTGCCCAACCCAGAACCGGGGACACTGCTCCTCGGCGGACTGGGACTGGTGGTCGCGGGTATCGCACGTCGCCGGTGGTAGGCGAACCCCGAGCGTCAGCGAGGGTTCACGAAGAACCCCTCCCCCGGCCCCTCCCCGAAGCGGGGAGGGGAGAAAGAGGAAGCGACTTCCGGCTCCCCCTCCCCGCTTCGGGGAGGGGGTTGGGGGGAGGGGTTGAACGCCACCCCGTCGCTGCCGCTCGGGGTTCGCTTTTCTCTCTTGACGCAATCCTTAGAATGCCGATAAAGATGGTGCCGGTGTTACCGGTCCGGGAGTGTTTGTTGCCGATGAGTGCCCTGCCGACTGACCGACCCCGGCTGGCCGACGAGCAACTCGCCGCGGCCGGCCGACAGCTCGCCGCCGCCTCGCCGCAGGATATTCTCCGCTGGGCGGTGAAGCAGTTCCACCCCCGGCTGCTGATGGCCACCGCGTTCGGCGCGGAGGGCTGCTGCATCATCCACATGCTCGCCGAGATCGAGCCGGCCACCACGGTCATCAACCTGGAGACCGGCTACCAGTTCCCGGAGACGCTGGAGCTGCGCGAACGCATCAAGGCCCGCTACGGCATCGAGGTCGAATACATTTACCCGGAGCTGACCGTCGCGGAGTACGAGGCGGAGCACGGCGGACCGTTGTACGTCCACCGGCCGGACCAGTGCTGCCACGACCGCAAAATCCTTCCCCTCCGCCGCGCCGTCGAACGCATTCGTCCGCTGGCGTGGGTCAGCGCCATCCGCCAGGACCAGACCGCCGACCGGTCCGCGGCCGAGGTGGTGCAGTGGGACCCGAAGTTCCAGCTGGTGAAGGTGAACCCGCTACTGAACTGGACCAAGAAGGATGTGTGGAAATTCATCCTCGCCAACGACGTACCGTACAACCCGCTGCACGATCGGGACTACCCGAGCATCGGCTGCTGGCCGTGTACCCGCGCGGTCGGCCCCGGGGAGGACGACCGGGCCGGTCGCTGGGCTGGCAAGGTCAAGAAGGAGTGCGGGCTGCACGTGATCGAGCACCAGGACGGCTCCGGGATTTAGTTCCAAGTTCCAAGTTCCAGAGTTCCAAGTCGTGCGACCTGGTGCTTCGGGCTTGGAACTTGGAACTTGGAACTTGGAACTCTGGAACTTGGAACTGCTATGCTCTTTTCCGCGAAGTCCGAGTACGCCTGCCTGGCGATGCTGGAGCTGGCCGCCCGGTATGGCGAGCCGGGGCCGATCCGGCTGGCGGACGTCGCCGACAAGCACGGCATCCCGCAGCGGTTCCTGGTGCAGATTCTCCTCCAGCTCAAGGGGGCGGGGCTGGTCGCCAGCACCCGCGGGGCGGCCGGCGGCTACCAGCTGGCCCGGCCGCCGGAGGAGATCGCGCTTTCCGACGTGCTGGGGGTGGTGGACCGGCCGGACGCCCCGCCGGCCCGCGGCCGCGGCAACGGCCGCCGCGGCGACATGACCGCCCTGGCCGCCGCCCTGCACGGCGTCTGGGACCAGGTCCTCACCGCCCGCCAGCAGATCCTCAAGCAGACCACCCTGGCCGAGTTGGTGGAGGCCGGCCAGGGGTTGCAGTACGTGATCTGACCCGAAGCGGTGAGCGGTGAGCGGTGTGCGATGAGCAA
>DASSAT010000553.1:0-3163 GCA_035699305.1 Fimbriiglobus sp.
CCTGAAAGGGCGGGACAGTCGTGTGTCGCCCTGCCCGGGCTCCGGAGCGGTTGGTCTCCTCCCCAGGGCTGCGCCCTGGGCTGAGAACTCCCAGCCCTTCGGGCTGAAGACAGGGCCACCCGACGACGAGGTTTTCAACACAGCACCCGCGGGGGAGGGGGGGGAAAGTAATCGATGCGAGCTGGTATGAGCCACGCGACCAATTCGACGGCATCAAGGAGATGACTCATGGACCTGACCGGCCGGCGGGTGGCGGTGCTGGTAGAGCAGCAGTACCAGGAGTTGGAGGTGTGGTATCCGGTGTACCGGCTGCGGGAGGCGGGCTGCACCGTCACCCTGGTCGGCCCGGAGGCGGGCAAGACCTACCCGAGCAAACTCGGCTACCCGGCGACGGCGGACGCGGCGGCGGACCGGGTGTCGGCGGCGGACTTCGACGCGGTGGTGGTCCCCGGCGGGTTCGCCCCGGACTACATCCGCCGGAGCGAGCCGATGCTCAAGCTCGTCCGGGACGCGGCCGCCGCGGGCAAGCCGGTGGCGGCCATCTGCCACGGGCCGTGGGTCCTGTGCTCGACAACTGTCTTGAAGGGCCGGACGGCGACCTGCTTCCACTCGGTCAAGGACGACGTGGTCAACGCGGGGGCGAAGTACGTGGACAAGGAAGTGGTGGTGGACGGCAACGTCATCACCAGCCGCAAGCCCGACGACCTACCGGCGTTCGTGGCCGCGGTGATTAAGGCGATGGCGGGAGAGTAGTCCGCTCGCTCCGCGAGCGGTCTTCCGAACCGCTCGCAGAGCGAGCGGACTACGCTCCAACGGACGACTACCCGCCGACCCGCACCTTGACCTTGTAGCCGCCGGTCGGATCGACGCCGCCCCAGTTGCTCGAGCCGATCTTCATGTACAACCGGCCGCTCGCCGACGGCCGCGACGCCTTGTGGCTGGTGCCGACCAGGAACGGGCTGCCGTTCGGGCCGATCCGGCCGTAGAGCGCCCCCGGAACGACCTGCATTCCTCCGCCGTTGGGGGACCGGAACATGGTGTTGCCGTGGGTCGGGTTGCCGCCCGGGCCGCTGGTGATCTGCCCCCCCTGCTGCGGGGACAGGTCCACCGTCCCCTCGGCGGTGATCTCCAGCGGCTGGTCGGTGGTCACGTCCAGCCCGGTGTCGTACCAGTTCCAGTCGTTCGACCGGGCGTACCGGCCCTCGACGGTGAACTCGTTGCCGACCGCCGCCGTGGACCGCAGCGACCGCAGGTCGGCCAGCTTCAGCGACGTCTCCCCGAGCACCAGGTTGCGGACCTTCACCGCGACCGTCTCGACCCGGCCGCGGACGGTCGCCTCGGCCGTCTCCACCAGGTCGTAGTCCTTGAGCGTCAACTTCTCCTCGGGCAGCTTCTCGGTCAGCCGCTTCAGCAGCGACCCGGCCCGGCGGGAGACCTCCGGGTCGGTGTTCTTGGCCGCCCGCCGCAGGGCCGGGACGGCGTACTCGGCCAGCTTGAACAGGGCCGCCTCGGCGTCCTCCCGGGCGCGGAACGACGGCGACCCCAGCGCCCCGATCGCCTGCTCGACCTGGGCCTCGACCCCCTCCGGGAACCGGAACCCGACCTCCAGCCGGACCACGTCGGCCAGCGGGATCGTCAGCTTGCCGTACTTGGTCGAGACGGTCAGGGCCGCCTCCAGCGCGACCACCTTGAGGACGCTGTCGTCCACGAACTTCGCCTCGAACACCGGCGGCCCGTCCGGCTTCTCACGCTTCGGCGGCGTCGGCGCCTCGGCCTTCTTGGGCGGGGCGGGCGGTTTCCCCCGGCCCGGTCGGGCCTGCGGCAAGCCGGGAACCTGGAGGGCGGGCAGGGCGAAGGCCACGGACAGCACGGCCGCGACCGCTAACAGGAACGATCGGTGCATCGGTGCAGACTCCTCTGAGGACAGCGGGGCGCCGGGGGTCGGGCCAATTGTACCCGGCCGCCGGACGGCCCACCAGCGGCCGAATGTAACGTAGCAGGCACACTCCGTGTGCCGTTCTTCGCAAACGGCACACGGAGTGTGCCGACTACGTTGTTGCGCCTGGCCGCCGCTTGTACCAGTCCAGCGCCCGCTTCATCCCCTCGTCGAACCCGACCGCCGGGTCGTACCCGAGCACCGTCCGCGCCTTGGCGATACTGAAGTCGAGGTTCAGCCCGGCGAACTTCACCCCGGCCTGGGTGATCCGCGGCGGGTGCGGCTTGTTCTTGCGGCGAAACACCCCCTCCCGCCACCGCGCCAGCGGCTTCGCCAGCCACAGCGGGATCGACAGCTTCGGCCGCGGCAGCCCCAGTCCGTCGGCGATCGCCTCGAAGAACCGCCGCTTGCTGACGAACTCGCCGTCGGTGACGTTGAACACTTCGCCGACCGCCTTCGGGTGCTCCGCCGCCAGAAGGATCGCCGCGACCAGGTTGCCGACGTAGGTGGTGTTCAGCGCGTGCTGGCCGCGGGCGATGTAGACGATGTCCTTCTTCCGCAGCCGGTCGGCCAGCCGCGGCAGCACCGTCCGGTCGCGCGGGCCGTAGATGAACCCGGGGCGGACGACCGTCACCGGCGTGCCGTGCCGGCGGAACTCGTCCAGCACCAGCTTCTCGCACTCGACCTTGGACTGGGTGTAGCCGTCGATGTGCGACTCCGGCAGCGGCTCCGCCTCATCGGTGCCGTGGTGGTGCCGGGCCGCGTAGACGCCGAGGCTGGAGACGTGGACGAACCGCATCAGCGGCTTGCCGCGCACCGCCTCCAGGAGCGAGCGCAACCCCTCGACGTTCACCCGCCGAAAGTCCTCGACCGGCCCCCAGTCGCCGACCTTCGCGGCACAGTGGATCACGGTCTCGGCGCCGTCCGCGGCGCGGCGCAGCGCCTCCGGGTCGGTCAGGTCGCCGGGGACGACCTGCGCGCCGATCGCCTCCAGGTGCGTCGTATCGCTGCCGGGCCGGGCCAGCGCCCGGACGGGGCCGCGGCGGACGGCCTCGTCGGCGACGTGGCTACCGACGAAGCCGGTGCCGCCGGTGATCAGGTAAGTTGGCATGGCTCGGTAAGAAGCGATGGCACGCGGATGACGCGGATTCCAGCGCGGATGCCCGCGGATCAAAGACAGGATATAAACCAGTAGACTCCGGCCCGCTCCTGTTTTCTATCCCTGTC
>DASSAT010000554.1:0-2454 GCA_035699305.1 Fimbriiglobus sp.
GATCTTCGCGTCTGAAGATGTCGGCAACGCGGACCCGATGGCGCTGGTGCTGGCCAACGCCGCCTGGGACGCGGTCGAGAAGGTTGGCCTGCCGGAGTGCCAGTTAAACCTGTCGCAAGCGGTGACATATTTGGCAACCGCCCCGAAGTCGAACGCCGCGACGCTGGCGATCGGCGCCGCAGTGAAGGACGTAAAGGAGGGGCGGACGCTGCCGGTGCCGAAGCACCTGAAGGATTCGCACTACCGCGGGGCGAAGGAGACGTTCGGCCACGGCCAGGGCTACCGGTACGCTCACGACTTCGCGGGCGGGTGGGTGGACCAGGAGTACGTCCCGGCGGACGTGACGTATTACGAGCCGACCGACCGCGGCTTCGAGGCGACGATCCGCGAGCGGATGGCGGAGATCGCGAACCGCCGCCAGGTTAGCCGCGACGCGCAGCCGAGCGCGGACGAGCCGGAGGCGAAGTCTAAGGGGGGGAAGAAGCCGTGACGGAGGAGGAGTGGCAGACGGGCACGTTGATCGAACCACTCACGCGGGCCGCGTTTCAACTTACTACGGTGCGGAGAGTGACCCTCTTCGCCTGTGCTTGCTGCCGGCGTGCCTATGCCGACCCATTACCCGAGCCTGCCCGGAAAGCTATCGAAACTACGGAGCGCTATCGAGACGGGCTGATCTCACGGAGTACTTGGCGGAGGGCCTATCGAACTATCGCGTTGCACAGAATCGAAGCGCATCAACAGAATCCTACCTTGCCCGCTGACTGGGATTGGTACGCCGTGCAGGCTACATGTGAGTTGTTCTCGGACGACGGCTACCGCAGGATTCCGCAGTTCCTCATTTCAGGAAAGAGGGTCCTCTCGCGGAGCAGTGGAGAGCGACTTGAGGCGGAGTTTTGCTGCCTCCTACGGGACATCTTCGGCAACCCGTTCCGCCCCATCGCCTTCGACCCCTCCTGGCGGACATCCACGGCGGTCGGCCTCGCCCGGCAGATGTACGAGTCCCGCGACTTCTCCACGATGCCGATCCTGGCCGACGCGCTGGAGGAGGCCGGGTGCGACGAGCCGCCGGTGCTGGCGCACTGCCGCGGCGACGGCCCGCATGTCCGCGGCTGCTGGGTGGTGGACTTGGTACTCGGCAAGTCGTAGCCCGATCGGATAGAATGCTGTCGCCCGACGCACCGGGGGAAACGCCGATGGGGATCGACATCGTGGGCAAGGTGCTCGTCACCGCGAAGATCGAAAATCTCGAAGACCTCTTCCGCGTCAAGCAGGGTACTTTACCTGCGGACCGGGTCCGTACGGTCGTCGTGATCGACGCCCTGGTGGACACCGGGGCGACTGGTCTCATGATGCCGAAGCGGCTCATCGACCAACTCGGGCTTCAACAGTTCAGGACTCGCCAAGCCAAGACTATCGGCGGGATCGTCTCGCTCGGCGTCTACCGGGCCGTCCAACTCACAGTCCAGGGCCGGGATTGCATCGTGGACGTCCACGAGGTCTCGGACGACCTTCCGGTGATGATCGGCCAGATCCCGCTCGAAGCCCTGGACTGGGTCGTTGACACCGTAAACCAGCGGCTGATCGGCAACCCGGACCACGGCGGCGAACACATGGTAGACGCGCTCGGCGATTACGACTGACCCGCCTCTGCCGCCCGCGGTGTCCGCTCCCACGGCCGGCCACGGTCGGCCAGCCCCGCCAGCGTCACCCACGCCAGCCGAGGCACGATCCCCGCCGCCTGCCAGAATCCCCGCGACTTCACGCCGGCCCGCCGCACCGCCCGCAGGTACACCGCTGCCGTCAGCCCGAGCAGCACCGCCGCCCACAGTGGGAACAGGACCGGCACCCACGCCGACAACGCGCCGACCACCGCCGCGGTCAGCATCAAGTGCGCCAGCACCAGCGGCTTACTCGCCAGCCACCGGCCGAGCAGCCCGGGGCCGCCGCCGTAGAGCGCCGCACGCCACCGCTTGCGTTGCCGGGCCAGCGCCGACACCTCGGCCGGCACCTCGCCGCGCACTACCGCGTCCGGCAGGAACCGCACCCGCACCCCGCCCCGCGCCAGTTCCGCCCCGTACTCCGCGTCCTCGGTCAGGCCGTAGGACGCCCACGGGTGGCGCTCCAGTACCGCCCGCGTGAACGCCATCCCGGACCCCCGCAGCGCCGCCGACCCGCCGAGCCGACACCGACCGGCCGACACCGCGTTCTCGATCGCCGAGCCGACCGCCTGCACCACCGCCGCCGGCCCCGCGTCCGGGTTCCGTGGCACCCGCGCCGCCTGCACCGCCCCGGCACCCGCCGCCAGCGCGGCGTCCATTTGCCGCAGCGTATCCCGGCCGAGTTCGCAGTCGGCGTCCAGCACCACCACCGCATCGGCCCCGGCGGCGAGCGCCCGCGGGATCGCCACTGCCAGGGCGTAGCCCTTGCCGCGGTTCGCCGGGTCGTGGCGCTCGA
>DASSAT010000555.1:0-17621 GCA_035699305.1 Fimbriiglobus sp.
TCCCCGGCTCCGGCGGCTGGAAGCCGGCCTTCTTGTGCTCCTCGACGATCTTGTCTTTCAGCTTCCGCTGGTTGACGCTCAGCCGCGGCTTGAAATCCGCGCGGGCCGAGATGGCGGCGTGGTTCGCCGGGTTCCACGGGCTTCAACCGGGCGACCTGGTCCGCGACGCCGGCGTCGGCCCGGACCAGGCGGACGCCCTGGTCGGACAGCTCGTTACGGCAGGGAATCTGGTCGAATTGACGCTGCCACCCAACCGGCGGCTGGTGATTCACGCCGACCGGGTCGGCGAACTGGAGGAGCAAATCCTCAAGACGGTCGGGCTGCTGCACGAGCAGAACCCGCTTGTAACCAACCACGACCGCGGTAAGACGCTCGCCCGGCTCGACTACGTGGGCGACGAGTCGCTGTTGCAGGGGGTCGCGGACCGGCTGGTGAGGGCGAAGAAGCTGATTGGGGACGGCAAGCGGATCGCGCGGGCGGACTTCAAACCGCGGCTGAGCGTCAACCAGCGGAAGCTCAAGGACCGGATAGTCGAGGAGCACAAGAAGGCCGGGTTCCAGCCGCCGGAGCCGGGGAGCTTCGCCAACCAGGCCGCGGGCAACGCGGCGGCGCTCAAGGACATCTTCGAGGTGGCCTGTGCCGAGGGGCTGCTGGTGCGGGTGACAGACGAGCTGTTCCTGCACGCCGACGCGGACGAGCAGATGCGTCGGAAGGTGACGGAGCGGCTGGTGGACGGCCCCGGGGCGACGGTGGCCGATATTCGTGATATGCTCGGCACGACTCGGAAGTACGCGGTGCCGCTGTGCGAGTACCTGGACCGGGTCGGGGTGACGCGGCGTGAGGGCGACCTGCGGGTGCCGGCCGCTTCGTAGCCCGGTCCGGCCAACCGTCCCGAGAACCGGGGGCAATCATGGGCGGCATCGGTCCACTCCTCGGTCCGAACTTGCGGGAGTTGATCGCGGAGAGGCGGTGGGACGTCCTCCGGGACGCCGTCTCCGGCTTCGACCCATCGGACGTGGCCGAGATCCTGATCGAACTGCCGGACCGGGACGACGTCGCCCTGTTCCGCCTCCTCCCACGCGACCAGGCTGGCCGGGCGTTCGCCCACCTGCCCCGGGACCACCAGGAAAGTCTGCTCCGCACCCTGACCAACGACCAGATGCGGGCCGTCCTGTCGGAGATGACACCGGACGACCAGGCCCGGCTGCTGGAGGAGCTGCCGGCCGAGGTCACCCGCCGCATCCTCGACGCCCTCTCGCCCGACGAGTTGCGAGTCGCCCGAGACTTACTCGGCTACCCGCCGGAGTCGGCTGGGCGGTACATGACCCCGCGGTACGTCGCCCTCCGGCCGGGTATGACCGCCCGGGAAGGGCTGGAGTACGTCCGCCGGACCGGCCGGAACCAGGAGACTCTCAGCGTCCTGTACGTGGTCGATGAGGACGGCCGGTTGCTCAAGGAGCTGCGGCTGGGCACCCTGGTGATGGCGGACCCAGACGGCCTGGTCGGCGACATCGTGGACCGGCCCGTCGTCGCGGTCCCGGCGACGGCCGACCGCGAGGAGGCGGTCCGCACGTTCCGCAAGTACGACCGGCACGCCCTGCCGGTCACCGACCGGGACGGCCACATGCTCGGCATCATCACCGCCGACGATGTGCTGGACGTGGCCGAGCGGGAGGCGACCGAGGACATCCAGAAGATCGGCGGGACGCAAGCCCTCGACGCCCCGTACCTGGACGTCGGCTTCCGGGCGATGGTCCGCAAGCGCGGCGGGTGGCTGTCGGTTTTGTTCCTCGGCGAGATGTTGACCGCGACTGCGATGGGCTACTTCCAGGGAGAGATCGAGAAGGCGGTCGTGCTGGCCATGTTCGTCCCGCTCATCATCTCCAGCGGCGGCAACTCGGGGTCGCAGGCATCGACTCTGGTGGTCCGGGCGCTGGCCCTCGGGGAACTGAGGCTGCGGGACTGTCTGCGCGTGTTTGGGCGGGAACTGCGATCCGGGCTGGCACTGGGGGCGTGGCTGGGGCTGATCGGCTTCCTGCGGGTGCAAGTGTGGCACTACACGGGGCTGTTCGACTACGGCCCGTACCATCTGATGATCGGGCTGACGGTCTGGTTGAGCCTGGTTGGGGTGGTGATGTTCGGGTCGCTGTCGGGGAGCATGTTGCCGTTCGCCCTCCGGCGGCTGGGGTTCGACCCGGCGACCAGCTCCGCCCCGTTCGTGGCGACCCTGGTGGACGTGACCGGGCTGGTGATCTACTTCGTCATCGCGGCGCTGATCCTCTCCGGCACGGTGTTGTGACGGAACGAAACAAGCCCATCCGTTGCCGGGTGGGCTTGAGTGACTCACACAACGGTAACAAGCTAGTACCGGTCGCCGTAGCCGCCGCGACCGCCGCCGCCGCCGCCACCGCCACCGCCACCGCCACCGTAGCCGCCGCGGCCGCCGCCGTAGCCGCCACGGCCACCGCCGCCACCGCCGTAGCCGCCACCGCCGCCGCGGGGGCGCTCCTCGCGCGGCTTGGCCTCGTTGACCGTCAGCCGCCGGCCCTGGAACTCGGCCCCATTCAGCGCCTGGATGGCCTCCTCGGCCCCGGACGACATCTCGACGAACGCGAACCCGCGGGACCGGCCGGTCTCCCGGTCAGTGATGATCTGGGCCTTCACCACGGTCCCGTGCTGCCCGAACACCTGCTCCAGGTCCGACGACGTGGTGCCGAACGGCAGGTTGCCGACGTACAGATTCTTGACGCTGCTCATGCAGCTCCCTCGCGGGCGGTCCAAGCCCTCTTCACGGCCGGCCGCCCCACAGCTCCACCCGACCCGACCGCCGGCCATCGGCGGCCCGGAAGACAAGCGAACGCGGTGCCTACACTCCCACACCACCGCCAACGACTCTCGCACGACGCGGGGATACACGTTCCACCGAGGGGGGAGACGCAACCGATCGCGCGGAGATGGAGTCGCCGTAACGGTCCGTCATTGCCAGCTTAGCGATCGTCGGAGCTTGGGAAGGGAGTCTCAGAGCGGATCCGCCAAACACAGCCGGACGCGAACGCCAACGACCCGTTCGTATCTTCCTGACCGGCGGGTTCCACCCCCGCCGGCTAACCGGGAGTATAGATTGGGTCCGCGGAAAACGATAGCCCGATTCGCCGGGAATCGGACGGTTCAGCCGAAAGCCGGTCCGGGTGTCGGATCGACCGACACCGCGCCGTCCGGGCGGAACCGCACCCGGCCCGGTTTCCAGCGCGGCTCGACCGGCTCGCCGTTCACCACCCGCAACATCGCATCGGCCAGATTGAAATCCGCAAGCGCCCGCAATCCGACGTAGGAGGTGGTTAACCGCGGGTTGATCTCGATGGCGAAGTCCCGGGAGCCGTCCGCCGTGTCGCCCAGGACCAGATCGACGCCGATGTACCCGAGCAGGCCCGGGACGCAGCCGATCGCGCGCCGGCCGAGCGCGATGGCCCGCTCGGCGAGGTCGGAGGGGATGGGCAACTCGCCGCCCTCGTACCGACACCGGCCGTCGGACGAGAGAAGCTGGAACGCCGGGAGAAGCGGGACGGTCTGCGCCGGGCCGACCAGGAACGCCACGCTGGCCGGTCGCCCGGGGACGAAGTCCTGGGCGATGAGTCGGCCGGGGTACTCGCCGATCGCGGCCCGAACGCCCGCGGTCACGCCGTCCGCCGCCGTGACCAGCCGCGTGGCGACGGACCCCGCCCCGCACCGCGGCTTGAAGACGACCGGCGACTTCCAGTGCGGCCATTGCAGGATCGGGACGGTGTGCGGGGTCGGGACGTGCCGGGCGAACCAGTGGGTGTGCAGGTCGTGCTTGTCGGACGTCACCCGCAGCGCCGCGTCGTCCGGCCCGACGAGACACCCGGCGGACTGGCGGACCGCCGAGCATAGGTCGGTCAACGCGCCGCCGAGTTCCGGGGCGATGACGATCGCGTAGTCACACCGCTCCGCGATCCGCCAGACCTCGTGCTCGTGGTCCTCCTCGCCCGGCTGATCCATCGTGAGGACTTGCGTGCCCGGTATTCGCCGGAAGTCCTCGGCGGCGGCGTCGCGCATGGCCCGGCCCTCCCGGTACAGGGAGTGGGCCGGGTCGGACGGATGCCGACCCAGCCCCAGTGCGCAACAGTACTCGTAGACGAAGACCGTCATCATCCGGTGCTCACTGGGGCGGCGTGGGCGGTAGGGCCACCGTCGGGCTCCCGCCCGACTCCGCCGTGGGCGTGGGCGCGGGGGTGGCGTCGGCCGGCAGCGTCCGCCGCGGCGACGGCGGCAGGGTCAGGGTCCCGATCGGGCGGAACGGCGATTCGCTCACCGGGCCGCCGGCATTGGGCGACGCGATCGGCGTGCCGCCGGGGGGCGGGGCCGTCGGAGTCTCCGGCTGGAGCGGAACCGGGGTCGGGGCGCCGGGCTGCGACGGCTGCCAGGGCATCGGCGGGACCGGCGTACCCGGCGGGGGCGGCAGCGCCCCCGGGGCGCTGCCGGTCCCCGGCTGCCACTGGGACAGCGGGCCGTACGGCAGGCCGGCCGGGTGCTCCCGCAGCTTGAGGGCCGCGTCGGTGGCCCGGAAGTGGTCGGCCGCCTTCTTCTCGACGTGCTGCGGCAGCGGGCCGTCAGCCACCGTCACGTTGTTGTAGTTCTGGATCGTCCCCTTGGCGTACTCCAGCGACGCCAGGGCGATGTTGTAGTCGGCGATCGCCTGGAACTCCTGGGCGGTCGCCTGGGCCAGGTCACGCTGCGCCTGGATCAGGTTCAGGATCGTCGTCTCGTAGGGGAACTTCTGGTCGCCGATCTGGCGGAACTGGGCCTCCAGCTTGACGAACTTCTCCAGTTGCGTCCGTCGGCTCCGCTGGATCATGATCTGCCCGTGGGTCAGGAGCACCTGGCGGTACTGCGCGCCCAGGATCTCGATCACCTTCCGCTCCTGGTCCGCCAGCAGGAAGTACGAGCGGTACAGGTTGAGCTGGGCCTGGCGGACCAGGGCGTTGCCGTCGCGGAACCCAAGCGGCATGTCCAGCCGCAGCCCGAGCTGCCAGTTGTTGAAGTTGTTCAGGATGAAGTTGTGCAGGGCGTTGGACGACGATTCCCCGCCGTCGAGCCGCGCCCCCAACCCGGCGATGTCGTAGCTGGAGAAGAACCGCAGGTCCGGGCGACGGAGGTTCCGCTGGAGGACCAGGTTGAGCTGCTGGGCCTTGAGTTCGTGCCGAGCGATCGCCAGTTCCGGCTTGTTCCGGAGCGCCTCGGCGTACAGATCGGTCCACTCGGGCCGGAGTGGGACCAGGGTCGGCTCGTCCACCGGCACCAGCCGCGTCCCGTCGTCGGACCGCATGCCGAGCAGCCCCCGGAGGGCCCGCTCCCGCTCCAGCACCTGGCCGCGGGCGGTCAGCACCTGGCCCCGGAACGTCTCCGCCTGGGCCTGGAGCTGATGCACCTGGCCGGGCCGGGCGAGCCCGCTCTTGACCCGCTCGCGGATGAAGAACAGCGAGTCGAGTGACTGCTTAAGCCCTTCCTCCTGGGCGGCCAGGTTGTAGTAGGCGCTGTACAGGTTCCAGTACGCCGTCTCCACGTTCAGCAGCATGGTGTTGACCTGGACCTCGAACTGGGCCAGGGCCTGGTCGTGGCGGATGCGGGTGACGAGGATGCCCTCGGTCCCCTGCCCGCCGCTGGGCCGCAACCCCGGGATCAGGGCGCTGCCCGGGTGGCCCGACAGGAGCTGGTTGATCTCCACACCGAACCCCTGCAACAGCGGCTGCTCGAAGATGAACTGCAGCCGCGGGGTGTACGACGTGTTCAGGGTCACGAACTGGGTGTTGGTCGGCGGGTTGGACAGATTCAGGTAGTTGGTGCTGAAGGTGATGCCGGCCACGCCGCCGGTCGGTAGCGGCTTGGCCAGGGTGCTGCTGAGCGACGCCGAGTCGCCGTTGGAGAAGCTCTGTTGTAGGGTCAGGGTCGGCTGGTCGTTCTTGTTCCAGGTGATGCTGTTGATCCACCGGGCGTCGAACTTCGACACCGCCCGCTCGACCTCGGCGCCGGCGACGGCCCGGTCCAAAGCGAACGCCCGGATGGTGTCCGACTGGGTCGTCCCGCGGCCGGTGAACTGGGACAGCTGCTCGTTGAGCAGCCCGGGGTTGATCGGCGAGCTGCCGATGTTCCCCTGCTCCAGGGCGATCGCCATCGCCTCCTTGAGGGTCAGGAGGCGGGGCGGCCGGCTCGGGTCGAGGACGGTGGCCGGCGCGTGCCCGGACGGGGCCGCCAGCGGGGTGTAGCCGGCGAGCGGCTCGTTCTCGAGCTTGCGGAGTTCGACGTTGTTGATCTGCGCCTGGAAGTCTTGCGGCTCCAGATAGATCTGCTGGCGGCAGCCGCCGACGGCGGCGAGCCCGAGCACACCGCCGACCAGTCGCCGCGCCCATCGCTTCCGCTTCATGGTGGTCCCCCGGTACGCCGGCGCCGCTCCCCCGGACCCGGCGGGGCATTCCCGGTGTGTCATCGGCCGGACGGGGGCGCGGAATTCACCGGCTTTGCCGGTTCGACCGCCGGTCGGTGCCAGTTCCTGCGGAAGATGGCGAGATTGGTTCAAGCCGCGGGACTAGGCCGCGGGAGGCGGGCCGGCAGGGCGGGAGACGACGGCAACCACGGGAAGCCCCAGTGCCCGCTTGAACGGGATGAGTTCGCCGACGTCGTTCCCCTCGACCCAGTGGCCGGCGAACTGGAGCAGGTAGCCGAGGGCGAGCAGCCCGCCGCCCCAGTACCAGGGGAGGACGAACAGGCACGCGACCCCGGCGAGCGCCAGCGGGATGCCGAGCAGGTGGATAGCGAAGTTGAACGGGTGCCGGTGGCGGTCGAGCCAGTTGGCGCGGGCGGTCCGGGCGAACCGCCACGCCCGCCGCGCGATCGGGAACGAGTATCCGGGTCGCGCCTCGCCCATAGCGATCAGGGTACGGGTGCCTCAAAGCGATGGCACGCGGATTTTCGCGGATAGAAAGACAGGATGAAAGGCAGGGTGAGAGACTGGGGCCGTCCGATCTCTTGAATCCTGCCTTCTGATCTGCGTTACATCCGCGCTGGAATCCGCGTCATCCGCGTGCCATCGCTTCGAGGTGCATCATGATCGCAATTGCCCCCTCCATCCTGGCCGCCGACTTCGCCCGGCTCGGGGAGCAGGTCCGGGAGACCGAGCGGGCCGGGGCCGACCGGGTCCACGTCGATGTCATGGACGGCCACTTCGTCCCAAACCTGAGCATGGGGGCCGCAGTGGTGAAGTGCCTCCGGCCGGTCACCCGGCTACCGCTGGAGGTCCACCTGATGGTGGAGGACCCGGGCCGGTTCCTCGATGGGTTCGTCAAGGCCGGGGCCGACACGCTCATCTTCCACCTAGAAGTCGAGCCGGAACCGGAGCGGCTGGTCCGGCACATCCGGTCGCTGGGCAAGAAGGTCGGGCTGGCGTTCAACCCGGACTTGCCGGTCGAGCGGATCAAGCCGCACCTCGCCGAGATCGACCTGGCCCTGTGCATGACCGTCTTCCCCGGGTTCGGCGGGCAGGCGTTCATCCCCGGCAGCCCCGAGCGCATCCGGGACTTGCGGGCGATGATCCGCGGTCAGAACCCGGCGTGCGAGCTGGAGGTGGACGGCGGCATCGACGCCGACACGACGCCGGCGGTGGTGACGGCCGGGGCGAACGTGCTGGTCGCCGGGACGGCGATCTTCAAGGCGGAGGGCGGCCCCGCGGCGGCGGCCCACCACCTCGCCGACCTGGCCGCGCAGGCGCCGAAGCCGTGGGCGTGACGGCCGCAGGACCGGACCCGTGGAGCGAAGCCAACGACCGCGGCCGCCGATTCCGGTGATGGCCGGGCGGTGGGCGGGACGATGAGTCCCCGAGTGTAGTAGGCACACTCCGTTAAGACTCGGCGGACGGTGCGGTTGTCCGGGCGAACCCCCGCGGTTAGAGTGCCGGAGAGTCTTGGCCCGGAGGGTTGGCATGGCCCGGCACTGGCTGTCGCTCCTGGCCGTCGGCGTCGTCTGCTTCGCCGCGGCCCCCTCCCCGAACCAATCCGGGTCCGACGACCCGCCCGCCTCCCGACCGACCCTGGCCGCCCCCCTCCCGCCGGCCGAGCGCCGCACCGACGACGAACTCGACGAGCTGGCGAAGACCGACCCCGTCGCCCTGCTCGACGCCCTTCGCCGACGGGCGGCCGGGCTACACGGGTACAAGGCCACCCTGGTCAAGCGCGAGCGGATCAACGGCAAGCTGTACGACGAGGAGGTGATCCGCACGTGGGTCCGGGCGCAGCCGTACTCGGTGCTGATGCTCTGGGACGAGGGGGCGCGCGAGGTGCTCGGCACCGCGACCGAAGGGACGCTGTTCGTCGCCGGGGAGAACAACGGCAAAATCAAGGTCTGGCGGCCGACCGCCCGGTTCCTGCCGAAGCTCCTGGACATCCACCCGACCGACCCGCACAGCCCGGCCCGGTCGGCGTCGCGGTACGCGATCACCGAGGGCGGGCTGCTGCACGCCCCGGAGCGGACCTACCGGGCGTGGGCGGATGTGAAGGCGAAGGGCCGGTTGCACACCAGGTACGAAGGGAAGCGCAAGGTCGATGAGGTCGGTGGGCGGGTCTGCCACGTCATCACTCGGACCGCCGACCCGCCGACGATCGACCCGTTCCAGATGACCGAGCCGCCGCCGGACCCGAGCGGCCGGCCCGCCGACACGTCGAAGTCCGTGACCCTGTACATCGACGCCGAGACGTGGCTGCAACTCGGCTCGCGGATCATCAACCCCGCGGGTGAGCTTGTCGGCGAGTACTACTTCAAGGACGTGGAACTCAACCCGCAGTTCGCCCCGGACCAGTTCACCCCGTCGGCGTTTCGGAAGTAGCCCCCTGGGACCGCGGCCGTCCCGGCCGCTCTTGCTCCGCACGTCGGAGACCTTGGACGGCACCCCAGCACCCCGACCAGCGTAACAAGAGCGGCCGGGACGGCCGCGGTCCCAGGGTCGGAAGCAACAGCCTACTCCAGTCGCGCCAGCGCCGCGTCGCACAGATCGAGCAGGTGGCGCTTGTGCTTCTCCTCGGTGAACCGGCCGTGCAGTTCGACCCATTCCCGCGTCTGGTCCACCATCCGGCGAAGTGCCGTCCGGCTGGTCGTCTCCCGGCGATATTGGCCTGCCAACCGGAGGTATGTCGGCGCCGTGTGTGCGAAAACCGGTTGAGTCGGGTTGGCCCCACCGATACACCGGGCCGAGACCCAACCGGGTTCGGTCACGTTGTAAGTCGCTTCGACCGCGGCCGACCAGCGAGAGCCGTCAGGCCGGGCGTCTGACGAGGCGATGACCTGTTCGCCAGCCAGGAGTTCGAGCCGGTCGAAGCGGCCCAGGCCGTCGGCGGTCGCCCGGACCCGGACCGGTACTTCTGGCCCGGACAGGTCGAGTGTTTCTCCCGGACCTTTGCCGTCAGCGTCGAAGTGAAGGAGCGGACCGTTGGTGGCGAAGCACCGCCCAGCGCGAACGGCCTCGATCCATGCGGAGTAAGTGAGCGGTTCACCGGGGTTGAGCTTCGCGTAGGTCCGGGGCGTGCCGAGCGGTATCGCGTTCGAATCCTTGCCGCTGCCGCCGACGATCGGAATACGAAACCCGGCGTTCAGCAGCCGATACCAGAGCGGCACCAGCGGGAGCTTCCGCGGCCGGCCGTCGAACTCGACGGCGTCGATCTTCCCCAGGACCAGCGCCGCCAGCGCCTCCCCGCCGCTGGGGTTGAACGGGTCGGCCCACACGGTCAGCCCGTTCTTGCGGTGGCACTGGTCGCACCAGTCGCAGACGGACCAGTCGTCGGTGTCGTCGTCGCCGAAGGCGAGCGGGTAGACGACCCGGTGCGAGTGCAACAGCCCCACCGACCCGAGGACCGGGTGGACGTTCAGCGTGTTCACCGCGACGAGTGCGGAGTCCGTTTGCAGTGCCGGCTGCTGGCCGCTGAAGGCGGTGAGGTTCGGGAAGCCCGGGTAAAGGGTGCCGTCGAGCGACGGGAACGGCTGGGCGCACGCCAGCAGGTTGACGACGGCGACATCCTCCGCGGCAGCTTCCAGCGCGGCCGTGTGCGGGCTGAGGAAGTGCGCCCGGGTGTCGCCGGGGTGCCAGCCGTCGGCCCGCAAGTCGGACCAGCGCTTCAGCGCGAAGCGTAACGCCATCTTGCCAGGGCCGAGGATGACCGTCTGGTCGAGCGGCTCGTACTCCGGGCCTTTGGTCGCCTGCACCCGTAGCGGCACCCCGGCCGGCAATCGAACCTCGCATGACCCGTCAATGTAGGCGAACCGCTCGCGGCCGACGCACAGGTTGCCGCCCACGTCCTCGTTGCGGCCGCGGGCGAACTCGGTCGAGCGACCGAGTGGGGCGTAGTACGTCCCGTCCGGCCCGGTGATCCGCAGCCGGACGGGCGTCGGCTTGCCGGTCGCGGCGTCGTTGATCCGCAGGTGAACGGTGAGCATGACAGGACTCGGAAGAGAACGAACCACAGAGTCACAGAGGACACAGAGATAAGACACACAGAGAAGAGGAAGAGTGGGTTGAAGACAGTAAGAAGGCATTACCCACCTTCTGTTCTGAACCCTGCTTCCTCTCTGTGTTTCTCCCTCTGTGTCCTCTGTGACTCTGTGGTTCGTTCCTCTTAGCCTTCCTTCGCTCCGGCGGCGCGGAGGATGTTGCGGAACGCCTCGACCGCCAGCGGGAACAGGTCCGGGCCGGTGACGCCGCCGGTCGGGCCGCCGCCGCGCAGGTGCGGTTCCATGACGCAGTACCCGCTGTAGCCGCGGCGCACCGCGTCGCCGATGGAGTATGGGATGTTGCCGTCGCCGGTGCCGGGGATGCGGCCGTGCTCCTCGCCCTTCTTCCAGTCCTTGATGTGGAAGTGGGCGGTGTACTCCTTGGTCTTCTCCCACCCCCCGACCGGGTCGTAGCCGCAGTGGACGTAGTTGGCCGCGTCGTAGGCGGCGCGCAGGGCCGAGCTGTTCACCGACTTCATCAGGTCCACGACGCGGTCGGCCGAGTCGCCGTAGATCTTGTGCTCGTTCTCGTGGAACAGCGTCACGCCTGCCTCCCGGGCCAGCTCGGCCTTCGTCCGCATCCGGCGAATGACCTCGTCGCGGTAGGGCGAACAGTTGCCGTCGAACGGCTTTCCCTCCGGCGGGTAGTAGCTGAACACGCGGATGTTCGGGGTGCCGAAGACGCCGCACAGCTCGACCGCCCGCTTGAACTTGTCCAGGTGCGGCTCGAACGGTGAGTCGATCGCCACTTTGCCGATGGGCGAGCCGATCGCGGAGAGCTTGAACCCCTCGCCGTCGAGGAGTTTCTTGAACTCCTTGACCTGCTCGTCGGACAGGGCGAGGACGTTGGTCTTGTGGATGGAGCGGAACTCGATGTGCCGGACGCCGCAGGAGCGCAGCACGGAGATCTGCTCGCGGGGGTCCGGGCTGATCTCGTCGGCGAAGGCGGAGAGCGTGAACATATTCACTTCGGGTGTCCGGGGTCGGGTGAGTCGAGCGGGATGCAGTGGATGATAGCCGTGGGGCCGACCGCGGCCATCGCGCCGATCCACATCGACACAATTCGCTCACGGCTGGCATGATACGCGAGAGATTCACCGGGCGCGAAGGTGTCGAAGAAAGTGTAAGGACGCTGTCCGCTGCCACCGGCAGCGGCGAAGATGAGCCGGCTGTCGCGGGCTACGGCCATCGTGACCCGGTTGCCGTTGTAGTATTCGGCGGTCGTGTACGCGTCGTGCCGGAAAACGTACTTCGGCGGGTATCGGGTCAGGAGGCGTGTAATCGAATCCCCCGGCTTGAACTTGCCGTCGGCGAGCGCAAGGGTGGCCGGGTCCGCGCCGTCGCGGACCCGCCGGAGGTGGCGGTCCCGGTAGTAATCGACCGCCCCGTCGGCGATCCAAGCGAAGCCGCCGCTCACCGCGACGGCCAACAGGACGAGTATCACGCCCTTGAGCACAAGCGATCGGCGATAGGACATGGCCAAGCCTCGGACTACTTCCTCCGCACGACTTTGAGCTTAACCTTGTCGGCGATGAAAGTCTTCTCCCCGCCGACGGCGAACCGAATCTTGAGCTTCCGCAGTGCCCCGAACCCGCTCACGTCGGTGACCTGACCGACGCCGTACTCGTCGTGCTGCACCACCTGCCCGGCGGCAAACCCGGCGTCCGGCGGGTCGGGGATGCTCGGCTTCAATGGCGAGAGTCTCGTGTGCCGGGCCGGATATCCGGCGTCGGCGGCGGCCGGGGCGATCCGCGTCCGCCACTCCTCGATGGCCGCGCTGCCGGTGTTCTTCATCGCCGCCAGGTCGTCGTGGGCGACCTCCCGCGGCAACTCCTCCAGGAACATGCTCGGCACCGCGTAGAGCGACTGCCCGCGGAACTCCCGCAGCCGGCTGTGGCAGAGGTACAGCTCCTTCATCGCCCGGGTCATGCCGACGAAGCAGAGCCGCCGCTCCTCCTCCACGTCCTCGTCCTTGTTCAGACTCCGTTCGTGCGGCAATAGCCCCTGCTCGACGGCCAGCATGTACACGACCGGGAACTCCAGCCCCTTGGCCGCGTGCAGCGTCATGACCGAGACCGCGTCGGACTTCTCGTCCCAACTGTCCACGTCGGAGGCGAGGGTGATCTGCTCCAAGAAGTCGCCTAGCGTCCGGTCGGTGTCCTCATCGTGGAACTGCTTGGCGGCGGTGACGAGTTCGTCGATGTTCGCCAGCCGGTTGGCATCCTCCTCGTCGTTGGTGCCCAGCAGCATCTTGCGGTAGCCGGACTTCTCCAGCACCAGCTTGATAATCTCGTGCGGCGGCAGTTCCAGTTGCGTCCGCAGGTCGGCGATTAGCCGGTAGAAGTCGCGGAGGCCCGTCGCGGCCTTGCCCTTGATCTCGGGGATGCGCGGCACCTGCCCGGCCGCGGCTAGCGGGCCGACCTCGTTCTCCGCGGCGTACCGCAGCAACTTGTCGAGCGACACTTTGCCGACACCGCGCGGCGGGTCGTTGACCACACGCTGGAAGCTGACCGTGTCCTGCGGGTTGACCAGCAGCCGCAGGTACGCCAGCACGTCGCGGTTCTCCTTCCGCTCGAAGAACGCCAACCCCTTGACGATCTGGAACGGAACGCCGTGCTTGACGAACGCGGACTCCAGCGACCGCGTCAGGGCGTTGATCCGCAGGAAGATGGCGTGGTCGCGGAAACGGTGCCGACCGGCCTTCACCGCGTCCTTGATGCGCACGACGACGCCCTCGGCCTCGTCGAGGCCGGTGTCGAAGGTGAGGACGTGGACCGGCTCGCCCTCGGGGTTGTCGGTGACGAGGGTCTTCTTCTTGCGCTGCTTGTTGCGGTCGATGACGACGCTGGCGGCGTGGAGGATGGCCTTCGTGCTGCGGTAGTTCTGCTCCAAGGTGATGACCCGGGCGTCCGGGAAGTCGCGCTCGAAGTCGAGGATGTTGCGAATGTCCGAGCCGCGCCACTTGTAGATCGACTGGTCCGGGTCGCCGACGACGCACAGGTTGCGGTGGTGGATCGACAGCCGGCGGGCGATCTCGTACTGGGCGCTGTTCGTGTCCTGGTACTCGTCGATCAGCACGTACTTGAACCGAGCGTCCAGGTCGGCCCGGAACTCCTCGTTCGTCTTCAGGGCCATCGCCGGCCAGTAGAGCAGGTCGTCGAAGTCCATCGCGTTCGCCGCCCGCAGCCGCTTCTCGTAGCCGCCGTAGACCTTCGCCACGGTCTGGTGGAAGAAGTCGTGTGCCGTCTCGGCGAAGTGCCGCGGCGTCTGGAGCTGGTTCTTGGCCTTGCCGATGGCGCCGGCGATCCGCTCCGGGGTGAACTTCACGTCGTCGATGCCGGCCGCGGCCAGGGCGTCCTTGACCAGCTTCGCCCGGTCGTCGGTGTCGTAGATGGTGAAGTTGCGGTCGATGTTCAGCCGGTCGGCGTACTGCCGCAGGAGCCGGGCGCCGAGGCTGTGGAAGGTGCTGACCCAGACGCGGTTGCCGGGGACGAGCTGCTCGACCCGCTGCCGCATCTCGCCGGCGGCCTTGTTGGTGAAGGTGATCGCCAGGATGTTGCCCGCCCGCACGCCCTGCTGGAGCAGGTACGCGACCCGGCGGGTGATGACGCGGGTCTTGCCGGAGCCGGCCCCGGCGAGGATCAGGAGAGGTCCCTCGCCGTGGGTGACGGCCTCGCGCTGGGCGTCGGTCAGGTCGGCGAGGAGGTCACCGGGGGCGGGGGACGACATGCCGGGGGACTCCTTCCGCGGGGCGGGGTACAGTAATGAGGTGGATTCTATCGGGCGGCTCGGCCCCTGGGAGCGCGGCCGTCTCGGCCGCTCTTGCTATCCGATGGGGAGAGCTATCGGGATGCTCGGAAAGGTTGCTGAACCGTCCAGCAAGAGCGGCCGGGACGGCCGCGGTCCCAGGGGGAACCGATGGAGATCGCGGGGATCGGGACGCAGGTGGTCGATTGCCTCCGGGTGCGCAAGCTCATCGAGCGGCACGGGGAGGTGTTTCTCGCGCAGGTGTACACCCTGCGCGAGCAAGTGTTCTGCCGCGACCGCCGGCACGCGACCGAGCACTACGCGGCGGTGTGGGCGGCGAAAGAAGCCGTCTTCCGCAGCCTGGGGACGACGTGGCGGCGCGGGACGGCGTGGACGGACGTGGAGGTGGTGTGCGAGAACCCGGTCGAGCCGTTCGTGGTGGTGAGCGGGCCGACCAAGGAACTGCTCGACCAGCGCGGGGTCAGGAACGTGATGGTTACGATGGCCCACTGCCGGACGTTCGCCACGGCGACTGCGGTCGCGGTGAAGGGGTAGGCGTACCGCGAGCGTCAGCGAGGGGGTAGCGTGTCCCACCTCCTAGCTGACGCTCGGGGTTCGCCGGGTCACCCCCCCTCGCCGACTTCGCGGAGGAACTGGCGGGCCACCTTGTAGGCGTTGCGGATGGTCATGACCCGGGCTTCCAGTTGGTCGGTACTGAAGAGTTGGGCGGGGCCGGCCGGCGGCAACCCGGCCAGTTCGATGGTGAGCGGCAGGAGTTGCATGAACTCCCTCATCCGGGTCTGCTTGACTTCCGGGCTGACGTCGTCGGCCATGGGTCGGGCTCCGGGGTCGGGTGGCGGGCGGGACTCGACGCCATCAAGGTTACAGGCGGAGCCGCGGCTGGTAAAGCGGAGGCATTGCTGTGGGTCTTCTGGTCCTCGATCTGGCGATGGGGTCCGCGACTGTGTTCGCTCTTGCCTTATGGGCGGCCGAGGTCCTGTGTAACGGCGGGATCGCGGCGATCCGCTTCCGCGGGTATGTTGGGACATCTTCGATATTGGTCGTTGGCCTGTTCTTTGGGATGATCGCGGCGGTACTCATCCGAGAGTACTTCGGGATGCTTCGTGGGTTCAGTTGGGTCAGTTCACCGTGGCTTTACGCGGCTGTGCCACTGGGCGAGGTGTTGTTTGCGCTGGGTGAATTCGCTCTCTGGTGTCGAGTCCGGCTCTTCGGTTGGCCGCCAAAGGAGTTCACTCCCCCTCGCTGACCTCGGGGGCGAAGCCGCGGCGCATGGTGTTCTCGGTCACGGTCCGCGGCAGCACGAACTGCAACAGGTAGTCCGGCCCACCGGCCTTCGAGCCGATGCCGGAGAGCTTGAACCCGCCGAACGGCTGGCGGTCCACCAGCGCGCCGGTACACTTGCGGTTCACGTACAGGTTGCCGACCCGGAAGCGACGCTTCACCTTGTCGAGGTTGTCCGGGCTGCGGCTGTAGACGCCGCCGGTCAGGGCGTACTTGGTGCCGTTGGCGATCCGCAGGGCATCGTCGAGGTCCTTCGCCTTGATGACCGACAGCACCGGGCCGAAGATTTCTTCTTGCGCGATCGTCGCCGTCTCCGGCACCTCGGCGAAGACCGTCGGGCCGACGTAGTAGCCTTCGTTCACCAGAGGGCCGACGTCGGTCTGGTACGCCAGCCGCGCCTCGGCCTTGCCCGTCTCGATGGCCTTCAGGATGCGGTCGCGGCTCTCAGCGTCGATCACCGGGCCGACGGCGCAGCCGGGGTCCTCGGCCGGTTTCACCGCCAGGCTTTTCGTCGCCTCGATCAGCCGGTTCAGGAACTGGTCGTAGATGCCTTCCAGTACGATCGCCCGGCTGCCGGCGGAACACTTCTGGCCCTGGTAGCCGAACGCGGAGTCCGCCACGCCTCTCACCGCCTCGTCCAGGTCGGCGTCGCTGTCCACGATGACGGCGTTCTTGCCGCCCATCTCGGCGATCACCTTCTTGACGAAGTTCTGCCCGCCGGGGGTCTTCGCCGCCTGCTCGTTGATGAGCAGCGCCACCTTCAGCGAGCCGGTGAACGCGATCAGGGCGACGTCCGGGTGCTGCGTCAGGACTGGGCCGATCTCCTCACCGACGCCGGGGAGGAAGTTCAGGACTCCCGTTGGGAGTCCTGCTTCAATCAACACCTCCATCAACTTGGCGCCGATGACTGCCGACTGCTCGGCCGGCTTCATCACGACCGTGTTGCCGGTGACGAGTGCCGCGGCGGTCATGCCGGTGAGGATCGCCAGCGGGAAGTTCCACGGGGCGATGACCACCGCCACCCCGCGCGGCTCGTAGAAGTAGGCGTTCTCCTCGCCGGGCACGTCGCGGTGCTGTGGGTGCCAGAGCTTTTCCGCCTCGGTCGCGTAGTACTCGCAGAAGTCGATCGCCTCGGCCACGTCGGCGTCGGACTCGCGCCACTGCTTGCCTGTCTCGGTGACGATCCAGGCGGAGAGTTCCCAGTGCCGGCGGCGGAAGACCTCCGCGACGCGGCGCAGGAACGCAGCCCGCTCTTCAATGGGGGTGTCGCGCCAGCCGTCGAAGGCGCGGAGGCAGGAGGCAACGGCCTGGTTTGCTAGTTCGGGCGTTGCCCTGCCGACGCGGCCGACCACCTGCGAGCTGTGCGACGGGTTCAGCGAGTCGAGGGCGGCGGGCGATTGGACGGGCTGGTTGTCGATGACGACGGGGTAGGTCTTGCCAAGTTCGGGGCGGATGAACTGGAGCGCGTCGGACATGGCGCGGCGGTTCTCCTCGCGCGCGAAGTCGGCGAGGGGTTCGTTGCGGAAGCCCACGGACGGCCGTCCGTGGGCTTGGGGGGCGTTGTTTGTGATGACTGCCATCGTTTGCCTCTTGCGACGCTGTTCGCCGACAACTTCGGGGTTCCGCAGCAGCAACTCCTCCGACACTCCCTCCGAAAACCCCTGCCGCAGAAACGAATCATTCGATGTGTTCTCCAGTAGCCGGCGCACCAGGTACGCCATCCCGGGCAGTAGCTCGCCGTAGGGGGTGTAGACCCGAACACGGTGGCCGAGCGAGCGGATCGCGTCCTTGATCGGGTCGGCCATGCCGTAGAGCATCTGGAACTCGTACCGCCGCGGCGGCACCCCCAGTTGCTCGGCGACGGCCATCGCGTGCGCGATGCTGCGGACGTTGTGGCTGCCGAACGCCGGCACCAGCCAGGCGTGGTTTTCGAGCAGGAACGTGGACAGCTTCTCGTAGTTGGCGTCCGACTGCCACTTCTGCGTCCAGACCGGCACCGGCCAGCCGTGCTGCGCCGCCAGCACCGT
>DASSAT010000556.1:0-3604 GCA_035699305.1 Fimbriiglobus sp.
GTGGGTCGAGTCTTCGAGGCCCACCGCTCGGGGGACGGTGGGCCTCGAAGACTCGACCCACCCTACGAAGGCCCGCGCAGCTTCTCCAAAAGCCTTGCGAAGTCGTCCGGCGGCGGCACCTCCCAGCTCATCGGCTCGCCCGTGGCCGGGTGGACGAACCCCAGCCGCGCCGCGTGCAACATCGGCCGCTCGGCCCCGCTGCCGTCCGGGAGCGGCTTGCCGTTCACCGGCCGGTCGTACACTCGTTCGCCGCAGAGCGGCGCCCCCGCCTCGCCCAGGTGGATGCGAACCTGGTGCGTCCGGCCCGACTCCAGCCGGCACTCGACCAGCGCGAACGACCCGAGCCGCTCCAACACCTTCACGTGCGTGACCGCGCGCTTGCCGTCCGGGCCGGGGCCGCTGCCGCGACGGCCGTCGCCGCGGTCGCGCACCAGCAGCGACTCGATCCGCCCCACGGGCGGCGCGCCGCGGACCAGCGCCAGGTAGCGGCGGTCGGCGGTGTGCTTACGGAATTGCCGGGTCAGGTGCTTGGCCGCGGCCGGGGTGCGGGCGAAGACGACGCCGCCGCTGGTGTCCCGGTCGATGCGGTGGACCGGGATCACCCGCGCCCCCGGCGCTCCGAGCAGTCGCGGCAGCAGGTCCGCCAGCGTCGTCGGCAGGAACCGCTGGCCGCGCGGGCCGAACTCGTCGGCCTCCGCGGCGTGCCGCATCGTCGTCAGTCCGGCCGGCTTGTTCGCCACCACGACCGCGTCGTCGGCGTAGAGCAGAGAGGGGGTTCGAATGAGAGGGGGTGAGGGGGTGAGGGGGCGAGGGGGTGACTTCGCGGGTTTGCGCTTCGGGGCGGGTGGGGACGGAGCGCTCGGCATCGCCTCGCGGCTAACCGGTGGTGGCTGGACGACGCCCTCTCGAATCCAGATGCGGTTCCTCGCCCGGACCCGGTGGCCGGGGTCGGCGACGGCGAACCCCGCCACCCGGACGTGGCCGCGCTCGATGAGTCGCTTCGCCTGTGACCAGCTCAGGCCGAACCGCTTGCGCAGCAGGGCGGCGATCGTCTGGCCGGCCTCCTTGCGCTCGGCCAGGAACTCGACGGGGGGCATGGAAACTCCCGGCGAACCCGGAGCGTTAGCTTTCACCCCTCCCCCCAGCCCCCTCCCCGAAACGGGGAGGGGGAGCCAGAGGGCGGTTCCTCTCTTTCTCCCCTCCCCGCTTCGGGGAGGGGTCGGGGGAGGGGTCGAGCGCCCCACCCCGTCGCTAACGCTCCGGGTTCGCCAATCGGCGTCAGTCGTCCAGGGCGAACGCATCGGCGTCGGCCTTCTCCATCACCTTCGCCTCGGTGACGGACATGCTCATGAACTTCTTGCCGTCGTGGGTGACCGCCATCTTCATCGCCACCATCAGCCCGTCCACCTTCTTGTAGTCGGACAGGACCGTCTCCTCGGTCACCTCCATCGGCTCGCCCATCGACGGGGCCAGCCCCTTGCGCTCGACCTTCGTCAGCAGCCCGGTCTTCTTGTCGAAGAACAGCTTCGCGTCGTTAAGCCCCTCGGCCGTCACCAGCAACACGTTCGCCTTGTCGGTCGGCTTCTCCAGCTTGATCGTGTACTTCTTGCCCTCCAGGAGCGGGATGAGCTGGGTGATCTCCTGGATCATCGCCGCCTGCTTAAGCTCCTTCTTCTCGGCCTCGCCCAGCGGCAAGGCCATGCCGTTGAGCGTGTTCTTGGTCTTGTCGCCGTTGACGACCTGGACGATGGCCAACTTCTGGCCGCCGGCCTCGGTGTCGATCTGCATGCGGAACTTGTCGGGCAGCTGGTAGACCATCTTGGCGGTGAACTCCAGGTCCATGCCGAAGACGGTCATCTCGCCCTTGAACTTGGACTCGCCGGCGGTGAGCTTCTTGAGCACGGCGGCGCCGCCGTGGGCCTCGATCGCCTTCTTGACGACGGCCTCGGCGGACTCCTGAGCGCTGGCCGGGGCCAGGGCCAGGACGACCGCGGCCGATGCGAGCAACCACCTGGACATGAGCTTCCTCCCGGAGACTGGGGACCCGCCGGGCAGCGGCGGCGGAAAGGACTTCGCCCCCGCCGAGGCGGGATTTGGCCGGCGCGGGCAGCGTATAGGATAGGGCCGCGGGCGCCCCGCCGACAGCCCAGCGTAGTCCGCGCGCTCCGCGAGCGGTCGGCGAAGACCGCTCGCGGAGCGAGCGGACTACACTGGCCGACAACCGCCCGAGGAACCGACCATGCACACCTTCACCTTCCGCACCCAATCCCGCACCGAACTGGTCGAGATCACCGCCGAGGTCCGCGGCGCCGTCCGCGCCACCGGCGTCCGGTCCGGCTTCTGCGTCGTCTACTGCCCGCACACGACCGCCGCGATCACGATCCAGGAGAACGCGGACCCCGATGTGGTACGCGACATGCTCCTGTGGCTCAACGCGAGCGTCCCGAAGGACGTTCCCGGCTTTCGACACGCCGAAGGCAACAGCGACTCGCACATCAAGGCGAGCCTGGTCGGCCCGAGCGTGACGATCCTCATCGACGCTGGAGACCTGGTGCTCGGCACCTGGCAAGGGGTGTACTTCTGCGAGTTCGACGGCCCCCGGACGCGGACCGCGATGGTCCAGGTCGTCGGCGCTTGACACCCCTGGGACCGCGGCCGTCCCGGCCGCTCTTGCTTTGCAAGTCGGGGTCTCCTGCGACACGGGAGCGACCTGACCGGTGAAGCAAGAGCGGCCGAGACGGCCACGGTCCCAGGATGTTGCTTGACGGGAAAAGCTAAGACGGTTATTCTCCTGAGTTAGATTATTGTGTGGCCAAAAAACGGACTTTGAGGCCCGACAGGAACCCCCTCCATGCAGCTCATCCTCCCCGACGTGCTGACTGCCGCGCACGGCCTGTCGCCCGGGGCGGCCGGCTTCCTGATGCTGGTCGGGTTCCTGCTCTGGGCGGTCGGCTGGCGGTGGCACAAGTTCTGGGTAGTGTTCGGCATCACCTTGACGGCGGGGCTGATCGGCCTATCGGCGGGTCAGGCGGCCGGCGGGCGGGTGATGGTGGTCGGGGTGCTGTTGGCGGTGGCGGCCGGGATGCTGGCGCTGGAGCTGGCGAAGGTGCTGGCGTTCGTGACCGGCGGGGCGGCGGCGTGGGCGGCGGCGCAGGCGGTCTTCCCGCAGGTGCAGGAGTTGTGGGCGGTATTCCTCTCCGGCGGGCTGATCGGGGTGGTGCTGTACCAGCTCTGGACGATGCTGACGACCAGCTTCGTCGGGGTGCTGGTGACGTGGCACGCCGGGTTCGTGCTGGCCGATCAACTTGTCAAGGGGTTCGACGCGGCGAAGTGGGTCGGCGAGCACGCCGCGGCGCTCAACGGCGGTGTAGCCGTGGTGACGCTGCTCGGGGTGCTGGTCCAGCGGTTGACGTCCCCGCGGCCGGAGTCCGCGGACGAGTCGCGGAAAAGCCCGAAGCGGCCCGCGCCGCACGCCTACGAGGAGCCGGCCGAGGCGAGGGGTTGGTGGTCGTGGGCGAGGCCCGGCCGCTCGGCGGCGTGAGCGTCGGGCCGTTGCTTCTCTTGTAGGGTGGGTCGAGTCTTCGAGGTCCACCGTCTGCGCATC
>DASSAT010000557.1:0-10740 GCA_035699305.1 Fimbriiglobus sp.
TCACCGACCTTCACCACGCCCTGTTTCGATAGTTCAATCTGGAAGACACCCTTCGAGGTGGCAGCCGCCAAGTGCGATTGCTCGGGCTCGGCCAAACAGAAGGTATTGAACCCGGTTGTTACGCTCAACACAGGCATCACGTCTACCACTTTGTCTGTGCTCCGGCGCTGTTGGGAGAAACCGGACAGCCAAGCAGTCACGTCCCTGACGAGGCCGAAAACCGTCGAGAACGAGACGACTCCGACACACACAGCCACCATGACCGCGAAACGGATTTTCATCTGCCTGCTCACCGAGCCTCCATTTCGATGTCAGGCAGAAGCAATCAGGGCTTCGGCTTGACACCAACCGGGTTCACCTGCCGGTACATGCCGGAGGTACCGTAGCCGAGCATACAGTCACCGTCGGAGGCTTGCACCGGCCGCCTCAGGTTGTCGGCTAGAATCTGCATCTTCCGCGGGTCATCGCCCGCGTGGCAGGATGCGATGATGACCACGGCATCCGGAGATAGCTTCCGCGAGATGGCGTGCGCTTTTTTGCCGGTAATCGTCCTGTAGGACAACACCGTGGTGTCGTCCTTGTTAGTGAAGTACGGGAATCGGCTTATTGACACCGATGCCCCGCAGCCTGTGGCCCTGTTGTGGCCGCTGATTATGAGCCGACAGATGGACCCGTCGTCGTACTTGCCCGCGAAGCCCGACCCGTTCCAGTACGAATCACCGTTCAAAATCTGAATCGCGTCGTTCAAGTTCCGCACGCGGCAGTAGATTTTGGCGTTTGGCTCGTCCTTCATCCAGCCCGCAGGGTCAGTATCCGTTGTGTCGTCGGTGATAAGGACAACACAGTATTTCTTCGTGTTCCCCGCGAGAGCGTTCACCCCCTGCTTGCAGCGGGGTTCTTCGCTCACCGGGTAGGGTTCGTCCTTGACCGTGCCGTCGGGCATCTTCACTTTGCGCGTCTTGATTTTGATGGGCACTTCCTGGAGCCCACTCGGGTCAGTGGCGTTCGTCGGGTTATTGCCCACGAACCGGTAGTAGTTGGGATCCCCGCCTTCAAGCAGGATCGGGTCTTCCGTCATCCACCGCCCGAGGTTCGGGTGATACATCGGCCACCACCTTTCACGCGACGAGTACGGCCTCACGGGCCGGCCTGTTCCACCGGAAGTCAATCCGCAGCGTCTCGGGCATCCCATCCGGCCGCCGGTACGGGTTCCGCCGCAGCGGTGCCCACCACCGCCGCTCAAGGTCCGGGTCATTCAGCAAGTCTTCTGTCACCCGCATCCCGATTATCTCCCGCTCGGCCAACCGCGTCAACCGCCGGAACTGCTGTGGTGGCAGTCCGAGGTCGAGCTTCGGGAAGAGCCGTGACGGAATCCGAGCGACCTGAGTTTCATGCCAGACCTTCATCGCCTGCCAAGTCAAGAAGGCGTACTGTTCCCGCCGTGATTCCAGTTCGTTCGCCCACGCGAACGTCGTCACCGCCTCTTGGTAGTTCTTCTCCTGCATCCAGCACTCGGCCCGCTGGCACATGAAGCTCGCCAGTTCCTCCCGCGGCGACAGCGACTCGATGTACCCGCACGCCATCACCGTCTCGATCGGCATCTCGAACCGGCCGGTCCGGTAGTGGTTATCGTCGAAGAAGCTCACCCCCTCCCCACTCGCCTCGATGTTGAAGCACTCGCCCCCCGGCAGCGCGTCCCACCGGCTGAACAGGTGATTCTTGGTCGTGCCCAGCATCAGCGGGTAGCCCATCCGGCGGCCGACGGCGGCGTACACCACGGGCAGGTTCCCGCACGTCCCGCCCTGGCCCTGGATGACCCCGTAGACGAACGAGTCCTCTGGTTGGAACACGGCGTCTTCGGCGATGCGGCCCGGGTGGTAGCGAACCCCGATATCCCGCTGGAGGTGGGTGATCATCGCCTGGACGCGGAACTTCGGCTCCGACTCCGGGTAGTCGCACTGACCCCGGCGGAAAGCCGGCATCACCCGTTCCGTAAACCGGCTGCATCGCACGGCCCAATCGTCGAGCGTCCCGAGGCACAGGCTCCAGTCGATGCGGTTGGACCCTGGCAGACCCTGAGCGCAAGCCAAGTTCATCAGGGCGATGTCGAGCCGGGCCAGATCGGCATCGAGCATCCGAACTAGGGTCTGCCAGTCAAGCATGCCACTACTCGGCATTTCCGACTGGGGCGAAGGATGGGCTGCCACAATTGCTTCGGCTGGTTCGTTAGGGTACACGCACGACCCAAGCGCGCCAAGAAAAAATACTCCGTGCAGAAATGCCCGAAATGCCCGGCCCACGTTCTCGCCTTTGACGAACTCGTGTGGCGACTTCTGGAAGCTCTACAGCCAGCGGGAAGTCCTCCCGTTATCGCCGACGCCGACCCGTGCCGCAACCGAGGTTCGCGGCCAGGTGTCGGGTCATGAGTTTGACTTCGCTTGCAGATAGTGAATATATGTATAGAAAACTGCCGTCCGGTCAGGATCGGACGGTCAGAAAAGGACCAGTTGGACGCTCGGACGGGGATCAGATTGCCAGATTGCCACTCCCAGAAGTGGCAATCTGACCCCCTGACCCCACAGGTTGAGGCGGGGGCAAAGTTGCGTGCTAGAACCCGCTGGCGAAGTACGCCGGGTTCATCTGCCGCGCGGTGCGGCCGAAGTACCAGTTCACCCGCACGCCGAACTGGCCGTCGAACGTTCGGTGATTGCCGATCAACAGCGGCGCCGACCCGCCGAACGTCACCGTCATCCGGTTGCGCAACAGCGCCGTGAGGCCGAGGGTCAGGTTCAGCTCCTCCGCCCCGCCGGTGTCGGCCACCGCCACCCCCTGCCGGCTCGCCCCGCGGATAATGTCGGTGGCCTCGATGGCGTGCGCCCAGTGCAGCTCGGCGAACGGGGCCAGCCCGCTCAGCCGCTCGTAGGGCGAGCGGAACAGCCAATAGCCCAGCTGCAGGTCGGCCCCGACGAACGTGCGGTCCCAGAACCGCAGGTCGTCGCCGACGCCGCCGAAGATCTGCTTGTTGACCGACAGTGGGCTGCCCGCTACGTCGCCGTTGACCCACCCCCACGCCTGGGCGAAGAGCCGGTCGTTCGGGATGACCATCACCGCCACGTAAGGCTCGACCTGGACCGACTCGTTCTTGATCTGTAACAGCCGCCGGCCGTCGGGGAGGAAGACGTTGACGTCCGGCGAGGTCGGCAGGCTGACCCCGACGCCGGAGGAGACCATCAGCCGCGGCCGTCGCACCCAGAGGTACTTGGTCGCCAGCCGGAGGTTGCCCAGCGCGGTGGTCCAGTCCTCGTGGCCGGCGATCACGGTGCTGTTGAGGGTGCCGGCGAACGGCAGCCGGGCCTCGACCGACGCCCGGCCGGCGAGGAACGTCTTCTCCAGCCCGAACTGGAAGCGGTTGACGTCGATGCCGCCGGCCGACAGGGAGGTGTTCGAGAAGTAGTCGTAGACGAAGATCACCCGGTCGCGCGGCATCGGGTTGTTCTCCTCGGACATCTTCACCCGGCCGACCACCCCGCCGGACCCGGGGCTGGGGACGCTGATCGGCACCTGGCTGAACTCGCCGGTCAGCCGGGCGCGGTACTCCAGGTTGGTCACGTACAGGCCGGTCGCCGGGTCCACGCGCACCCCGGTCAGCCGGACGGGCGACGACTTGTCGAGTGCCGTGAACAGCCCGCCCTGGGCGGCCTGGAGCGTCCGCTGGGATGGGTCCGGCAGCCCGTTGACCGGCTGGAACGGGGTGCCCGGTTTGGCGGCGAGGGTGGTCAGCACGCCCTGGACGGTGCCGGCCTGGGCGGGGGAGATCGGCACGCCGCGGGTCGCCTGCTGGAAGAACGGGTCGAGGCCGCCCAGCCCGAGCTGCGAGGTCAGCAAGGTATTGCCGCCGAAGGTGATGAACCCGTTCGCCGGGTTGACCAGCACCCCGCCCGGGACTTGCTGCGGGTTCGGGAAGCTCACCACCAGGTCACGGGAGATGCCCTGGAGGATGATGGCGCGGGCGCCGAGCAGGTCGCCCATCATGTTCGGGGCGATGGACGCGCTGCCGCCGGTGCCGGCCGACGGCGCCTCGGCGAACGCCGCGGTCGGGGCGGGCGTCAGGGCCGCCTCGGCGGTCGGGGACGGCGCGGTCGGCTGCCCCGCGGCCCCGGGCGGCATCGCGGGCGCGCCCGGGGGTGCCGGAAAGCCCGGCGCGACGGGCGCCAGCGGCGGGCACACGGGAATGCAGGGGATGGCCGGAGGGCAGGGGACCGTCGCGGCCCGGCGGTGCCCGACCGGCTCAACGTCCTGGGCCGACGCGGCACCCGCGGTCAGCGCGAGTCCGAGGCTCGACAGCCAGTTCTTCCAACGGCGGCGGTGGCGCATACCGGACGCTCCGTAACGGTCCCGACCGCCGTGCGGGTCGGCCCGAGTTAACTTCGGCTGCCGGTTGCGCCGGATGCGAGGGTTGGCCGCGAGAAAGGAAGATTTGGACGAGAAGCTGGGCAGGATAGTCGGGCGAACCCCGAGCGGTAGCGAGGGGGTTGCGTGTTCAACCCCCTCGCTACCGCTCGGGGTTCGCCGGGAATCTACTTCGAACCGCCGTCCGGGGGCGAGTAGGTGATGACCACCTTGGCCGCGAGCGTCCCCTCGAAATCGGTCTTCTTGCCGGCGAACTCCTCGCCGGCGCCGGGGATGATGAGCGACTTCTTGACCGGCATCGACGCCGCCAGGAGGTTGGCCTGAATCTCCCGCTTCAGCTCGGCCAGCGTCTCCGCGGTGCCCACGTTCACGCGCAAGCCGCCGTTGCGGGCCACCGTCATCCCCTTCGGAAGCTCCTTGTAGACGTGCAGCTCGATCTGCCCGAACCGCGGCCGCGGGGCCAGCTCCGAGAGCACCTGCTCGGCCGCCTTGCGCTCGGCGGTCTCGAACGGGAAGACTTTGTCGTCGGTGTAGTACCCGCGGATGCGGTACTCCTGGCCCGGCTCCAGCACCCACTTGACGTACCCGCCGACCTCCCGGCTCGACCGGTCGAAGTCGGCGGTGTTGATGCCGTTGACCAGCAGCACCAGCCCGATCCGCTCGGGGCTTTTGACGGTGAAGTGGACCTTCTGGCCGGCCTTCGGCGGCGGGTAGTTACCATCGCGGTCGCGGCGGACCTCCGCCCCGTCGTAGTACGCCCGGAAGGTCAGCAACTCCGCGACCCCGTCCCAGCCGGTCGCGGGAGCGTCCGCCTTCGCCGGCGGCGGCACGACTTCGGGCACCCGCCCCTCGCCGGACCGGACGGGCCGGGCGACGATCGGCACGACCGTCTTGTCGGCCTCCTCGTCCTTGAACGGGTCGGCCAGTTCCTTCGCGCCGCCGCGCTTGCGCACCAGCCGCGGCACCGTGAACGACTGCCCCAGGTCGGCGAGCGTCTGCCGGGTGACGGGCGCCTCGGCCCCGGTGAGCGGCACGTCCCGCCACGCCGACGGGTCGCGGTCGTCGAAGAGCCGGAGGGTGACGGTCGCGGTCTTCCAGTCCCGGTCGAGCCGCACCCGGCCGACCAGGAAGGCGTTCGGCTTCATGGTCGTCTTGCCCCAGGCCAGCGGGTAGCCGTCGGCGAAGAGCTTCGTCCGCCCTTCCTTGGTCTGGTACGTCGCGGCCTTGTCGCGCCCCGCGGCGAACCGCCCGGCGCCGCGGACGATGCCGATCGGCTTCGCCTCGTCGGCGGCCAGGATCAGGGCGTTCTCCAGGCGCGTGGCCATCGACTCGTTCATCCGCCCGAGGCTGGTCGTCACCGGCCCGTCCGGCCCGCCGGTCTGGACCTCGAACGCCAGCACGCCGACGTTGGCGTACCCCTTCTCGCCCAGGCCGGTGAGGATGCCGCGGGCGTTGGTGGTCAGCACCTTGTCCAGCCCGTCAGCGCGGGCGGCAGCCGGGACAAGGATCAATAGGGCGGCGATCACGGATCGGATACGCGGTGTCATGAGGCTCCTCGCTGTGGGCGGAGTGTCGTCGATTCTATTCGCTGCCGGGTCCGGGTACTTTCGCGGCCACGGGGGTCGTCTTCTCCAACTGGGGGACGAAGGCCACGGGGTCTTGCCGGTCGCCGGCCTTCTCGCCGAGCCGGCGGAGCAGGGCGTTGTGCTCCGCGACGAGTTCCTTCACCTGCACCGCGACCCCGGCGGCCAGTTCGGCCGCGTCGAGCCGGTTGTCGCCGTTGCCGTCGGCGCCGGCGAACACCGGCCCGCTCTCCAGCAGCCGTCGGAGGGCGATGGTGAACAGCCCGTGGCCGCCGCCGATCGGGTCGAGGGCGTCGTTCTCGATCGCCTCCTCGTCCGGCCCGCAAGCCGCCAGGATGGTGCAGCCGATCCCGTGGTGGGTCAGGATGCGGACCGGGTTGGCGTCGGTGTCGCCGCCAGCGGTGCGGGCCTCGCCGGAGTGGCAGGCGTCCAGCAGGATCAGCTTGTGGCACGGCAGCCGGCTCAGCCGGTCGTGCAGGTCCTCGAACCCGACGGTGGTGTCCGGCATCCGGTCGAGGTCGAAGTCGCCGCACATGAATAGGAACCGCCCCAGCCCGGCCAGCTTGCGCGCCGGCAGCTTTTTCTGCCGCAGCTCGGCCAGGGACGTGCCGTGACCGCCGAGGTGGAAGACGAGCAGGTCGTCGGGCTTCACCCGGTTGCGGTAGGTGTCCAACTCGGTCAGGATCGCGGTCCGGGTGGCCTCCTCGTCGGGCAACAGCTTGACGTGGACCGCGGCGAACGGCCCGCGGCCCTTCTGGGCCTTGAGCGCATCGCCCAGGACGCGGGCGTCTTCGGCGGACCGCAGCCGCGTCTGCCGCGGCCTGGCGCGACTGTAGTCGCTGACCCCGACCAGCAGGGCGTACAGCGTCCGCCCGGCGGGGGCCGCGTCCCGGCGGATCGTTCGCGGGCTGGCGTCGGCGCGGGCGCCGCCGCGGGAGTAGCACTGGGCGACGACGAAGTTCTCGCCGCCGCGAAGCTTGTCGGCCGGGACCGTGACCTTGAAGGATGAAGGCGGAGGGATGAAGGATGAATCGCTACCGGACTTCTGTTCATCCTTCATCCCTCCGCCTTCATCCTTCACGGCAACGCGCCAGTCGGCCAGCAGGTAGTCGTTGAGCCAGACGAGGACCCGGTCCGGCTTCTGGTTGGCGAGCGACCCCTGGGCCGAGGCGGTGACGGACACCTCGTAGCCGCCAGCGACGGGCTTCGGTTCGCCGACCGCGACGGCGGGCGGCTCGATCTCGTTGAGCCGTACCAGGTCCGGCTCGGCGCGCCAGGTCCGTAACGTCGTGGCGAGCTTTTCCGGCTTAAGGAACTCGCCGCGGAACTGTTCGGCCCGGTAGAAGTCCGGCGTCTTCAACTTCTGGAGCGGTTGGCTGCGCTGCCAGCCGATGCGGAAGTCGCCGTTGATGGAGCAGTCGTAGTAGTAGTCCCGCCACCGCCACATCACCCAGTCGCGCTCGCCGTGCGGGAAGAACTTCCACAGCGGGCGGTCGATGACAGTGGTCAGCCCCTTGTACAGCTTCGGGTCGCCGGGCGTCCGCCAGAAGAACAGGTGCTCGACCCCCGGCCGTGACTCGGAACGCAGGAACTCGACCGCGGCCGCTGGCGTCCCGGCCGGCCGCTCCCCGAGCCGGCGGTCGAAGACCAGCCGCGCCTTCGCCTGCCCCGGCAGGGTGTGGTCGGCCACCAGCAACGCCTCGACGGCGTCGCCGGGACTCAGCCCCATCTCCCAGAGCGGGCTGCCCGGCGCCACCCGTCCGACGAGCAGCTTGCCGTCGCGCTCGAACAGCTCGGCGCCGAGCCGCGGGTGGTACGGCCAGTCTTCCAGCGACCACCCGGCCAGGGTCATGTCCCGCGACGCGGTGACCAGTCGCTTGCCGTCCCGCGACGCGGCCATCGCGATGACGTAACCGTCGTGGCCGCGGAGCACGCGGACCCGGCGCGGGCCGTCCGGGGTCAGGTCGTAGACGCTCGCGCCCCAGTAGTGGCCGACGACCAGCCGGCCACCCGGGAGGAAGGCGTAACAGCGGGGGAACTCGTCCTCCGTCCGCGACCAGGGGAGCGGGAACCGTTTGCCGTTCGGCGACTCGACGGACCAGGCGTCCGCCTGCCGGCTATCGGCGGTGGTCGTCAGCACCTTCCAGCCGTCCGGCGAGTCGCCGTTGGGGCGCGGCGCGGGCGGGCTGCCGTCCACGAACCGCCGTCCGATGAGGTCGAAGGTCCGCCACGGCCCGGTGCCTCGCTGGTTCGGGTGTGGCGCCTTATGAAGGCGCGTCTCCTGGAAGGAGACGCGGTCTCCGTCGGGCGACAGTGCGACGCCCCACAGGCAGCATCCCGGCTGATCGACTTCCCCGATCTTTTTGGAGGTCTTCCAGTCCCAGAGGATGACCTCGTGGTTGTCGCCGCCGGCCACGGCCAGCCAGTGCTCGTTCGTCGGGTGGAACGCCAATCCCTCGGCGTACAACCCCTGCTCGGGGCCGGCGGCCGGCGGCGTCCCGTCTGGTGCGGTCAGGTCGTAGATCAGGACGCGGCCGCCGCGCACCTGGTAGAAGGTGACGGTCGGGTCGAGGTCCGGCTGCCCGACCCGACGGAATGCGACGGCTAGGTAGCGGCCGGACCGGCTGAACGCGAGCCGGAATGGGACCTCGGTGAGGTCCAAGGTGAGCGTCCGCTTGTGGCGCGCGTCCGATACGGAGACCAGTTCCACGGTGAACTGCTTCTGGCCGGGGCGTTCGGGGATGGCCCCGACCCACTTGCCGTCCGGGCTGAGAGCAGCCGGCACGGTGATCGGTCCGCCGAAGGTTTGCAGTAGCTCGTTTCTGTCCGGTTGACCGACGCGCCAAGCACGCAGTTCGTTGCCGCCGACGGACAGCACCCGGTCCTCGCCGTCGAACGCCACGAGTCGGACTGTGCCGGTCCATGGGTCGCGCCCCTTCGGCGGGTTGTGCTGGCCAACCTGCGTGAGCCGCTCCGTGGTGAGGTCCCACACCCAGACCGCGCCGGTAACGGTGCCGAGCGCGACCCGGTTGCCGGACGGTGAGAAGGCGCTGGCCCAGACGGTCCCCTGCTGTTGTTCGCCGGGGTTGCCGGTGCCGTGCAAGAGGGCGCCGGTCGCCCGGTCGATGACCGCGGCGGCGAACCCGCCCGAGAGTTGCCCGTGGCCGGCGACCACGATCCGGCGCTGGTCGGCGGTCAGGGCCGCCGTGTAGATGTTGCCGCGCATCTCGCGGAAGATCGGCCAGCGGAGCGTCGGCAGGTCGGACGGTCCGAGCCGGCCGTCGGCCGACACCGCCCAGGACCGGACCACCTTGTCGTCGCCGGCCGCCAGCAGGGACTTACCGTCGGCGGTGAAGGTGAGCACGTCGCAGGCGGCGGTCCGGGCGCCGGTCTCCAGCACCAGCCCCGGCGTACTCTGCTCGCGCCGCCCAGGGTGTTGGACGGCGTCCTCGGCCGACGCGGCCCCGGCAAGACAAGCCAGGACGGCCGCTGTAATCAGCAGGCGTCGCGGGCGTTCGGTCACGGCTGGTCCTCGGATCGGCTCATGCCGTACTGTACCCCACCCGAGTCGGGTATCATAACCGCGACCCGTCCCGAACCCCGGAATGTCATGCCGCACCAGCCCGGCCAACCGGCCCCCGACCGCCCGCCCGACGGCACCCTCACCCCCGATGACACGCCGGACGCGGCCGGCGGGTCGGAAGTGCCGCCACTGGATATATCGCCGTCCAAGGGGACACCGCACAGGTCTCCGCTCGGCCCGCCGCAACAGCCCGACGAAATCGGCCGCCTCGGGCGATACCGCGTCCTCCGGGAACTGGGCCGCGGCGGGATGGGGGTGGTGTACGTCGCGGAGGACACCACCCTGCGGCGGAAGGTCGCGGTCAAGTGCCTACTGCCGGAGGTGGCGAGCCGGCCGGGCAACCGCGAGCGGTTCGAGCGGGAGGCGTGGGCCACCGCTGCGGTCGAGCACGAGAACGTCGTCGCCATCCACGACGTCGGCCAGGAGAAGGGGTTGCCGTACCTGGTGATGCCGCTGCTCCGCGGCGAGACGCTCAGCGACCGGCTCAAGCGCGACGGCCGGCTGCCGATGCCGGAGGTGGTCCGCGTCGGCCGGGAGATGGCCCGGGGGCTGGCGGCACTGCACGCGGCCGGGCTGATCCACCGCGACGTGAAGCCCGGCAACGTCTGGCTTGAGGCCGGCACCGGCCGGGTGAAGCTCCTCGACTTCGGCCTGGCCCGGCCGGACGACGGGAGGGACGCGGTGAGCTTGTCCGGGCAGGTGATGGGCACGCCGGGGTACATGGCCCCGGAGCAAGTCACCGGCGACCCTCTCGACAACCGGGCCGACCTGTTCAGCCTGGGGTGCATCGTCTACGAGGCGGCGACCGGCCGGCCAGCGTTCGATGGCCCCAACGTCCTCGCCCTGTTGGCGAACCTGGCGCTGCAAGCCCCGGCCCCGCCGGAGTCGATCAACCCGGACATCCCGCCGGAGGTCTCGTCATTGGTCCTGGCGCTGATCGAGAAGCGGCCGGACCGCCGCCCGCGGTCCGCGCTGGACGTGATCGACGCCCTCGACCGCGTCTCGCCGTCGCCGACCGCCCCCATGCCGCTTACACCGCCCACGACGCCCCGACACCCGTTCGACGTTGCGACCCCGTCCGCCGAGACCGTCCCGTCCGGCGCCCGGTTCCGGCCTGATGGCGGCCCGCCCACCGAGCCGGACTCGGCGCCCGCTCCGACCGCG
>DASSAT010000558.1:0-2860 GCA_035699305.1 Fimbriiglobus sp.
GCGGGGGGGGCAGTCGTGATCCGCCCCCCGAAGCGGGCCGTCACCCGGTTCTTCATCCCGCTCATCGACGTGCTCATCCTGCTGTTCGGCATCTTCCTGTTCCTGCCGTTCGTCAGCCGGCCGGAGGCGTCCGTCCCCGACCCGGACGCCGACCTGACCTCGCCAGCGGGGGCGCGCTCGACGCAGGAGCTTCGGCAGCGGGTGGTCGAGTTGGAACTAAAGCTGGAGCGGGCGAACCAGGAGATCGCCCGGTTGCAGCGCGACCTGTCGAACCCGGCGAGCCGGTTGAGCGTGCGGGTGCTGGAGATCGACGCCGACACGGGTCGGCTGTACTACTTCGACCCGGACAGCCCGGAGCCGCGGCAGGAGGTCCGCGACCAGGCGGACGCCCAGCGGCTCATCGACCAGCAGCGGCGACTGGCCCGCGGCAAGGACGTGTTCTTCCTGGTGCTCTACCCGCGGAAGCTGACCGGGTTCCCGCTCCAGCAGCAGGTGGACGCCTACCGCCGGTGGCTCCAGGACGTGCCGCACGGGTTCGACAACCCGTGGGCGAATCACGCACCGTAGCCGGGCTTCTCACGCCGGGGACGCCTGTTGTTCCGTCGCGGCGGTCGCCCCGGCCTGCCAGATCGCGGCCTCGTCGGGCTTGCCGGTGGCGGTGTACAGCTCGGCCAGCCGGTCCGCCGTCTCCCGCAGGTGCGTCTGGCCCTGCTGCGGGACCAACTTCTCCATCCGCTTCATCCCCTGATACCCGGCCAGCAGCAGCGGCTCGGCCTCGTCGTACTTCCCCTGGCCCAGCAGGCTGCCGCCGAGCATCGACTTCGACTGGTGCTTGAGGAAAGCTTCCGGCTGCTTGCGCTCCAGGACGTCCAGGCACTCGCGGAGGTACGTCTCGGCGACGGCGAACTGCCGGGCGGTGAGCAGGTCCATGGCGACCAGGGCTAGCAGCCCGGCGAACCGCAGGGTGTCGGCCCCCAGCTGCTTGCGCATACCCGGGATGAACCGCTCGAACAGCGCCAGCGCCTGGTCGGTCTGCTTCGCGTCGAGGTACGTCGAGGCCAGGTTGCCCGTGGTGGCGAGGGTGTGCGAGTGTTCCGGGCCGAGGGCAGTGGTCGCCCGCTGGAGCGCCTCCTCGTACAAGGTCAGCGACTGGTCCCGCAGGCCGGCGGCGCGGCTGACCGAGGCCAGCATGTGCATGGTGGTCAGCGTGTCGATGTGGTCCGGGCCGAGCTTGGCCCGGCGGTGCCGGAGCGCCTCCTCCAGCATCGGCAACGCCTTGTCCCGTTGGCCGGCGTCGCGGTAGCCCAGGGCCAGGTCGTGCAGGGTGGCGACGGTGTCCGGGTGGTCCGGGCCGAGCTTGGCCCGGCGCTCGGTGAGCACCGACGCCAGGATTTCGTTGCCCATCTCGACCTCGGCCTGCCGCCACTCGGCCGACTGCCCGGCGATCCGCTCAGCCTGCGCTTTGCGGGCCGCCGTCTCCCGCGCCAGGAACTCCGCCTCCAGTTCGGCCCGGACGGCGGCCTCCGGCCGTCGGGCCGGCGCGACCCGCGCCGAGTTACCGACCGGAGGCGGGACCGTCATCGCCGGCCGGTCCAGCGACCAGGCGCGGGTGTCGGCCACCGTTTGGGCTTGCCGGACCCGCACGGCCGCCGGGGGCGGTGGCGGTGGCGAGACGGGAGGCGGCGTCTCGGCGAGCGTTGGCGGGGCCGGTTCCGGTTCCGGTTCGGCCGCCGCGAGGGGGATCACCGGTTCGGCTTCCGCCGGGGGAGGTGAGGGTTCGACCGCGGGCGGGGCCGTCTCGATAAGTTGTGTGGCTTCCTCCCGCGGGGCGTCTACCCGCAGTTCCCGGGCCAACTCCTGGACCTGCCGCATCTGCTCGGCCATCGTCGCCGCGTGTTCCTGCTGCGTCACGGCGAGCGCGCGGGCCGCGGCGCTCTCTCGCTCGACGGCCGCCCGGAGTTCCTGCAACTCCCGGGTCAGCTCCTGGACCTGCCGCACCTGCTCGGCCATCGCCGCCGCCTGCTCCTGCTGGATCGTCGTGAGCGCCTGAGTCGTGGTCGTCAGGGATTGCTCCATCACCTCCCGGAACGAAGCGAACACCCCGGACACCGACTCCGCCACCTGCCGCGGCAGGGCCGAGAGGGCTTCGACCGCCGGCGCGACAGCTGCCTCGTTCACGGCCGGCGGGGGCGTGACCCCGGGGGCGGTCTGGAGCACCACGGACGTCCGCCCGAGTTCGATCAGGTCGCCGTCGTGGACCCGGGCCAGGCGGACCGACCGGCCGTTGAGCCGCGTCCCCTTGAGGCTCCAGATGTCCACGCACCACACCCCGTCCGGCGTGACTACCAGGGCGCACTGGAAGTACGGTACGCCGTCGTCCAAGAGCCGCAGGTCGCAGTTCGGGTGGCGGCCGACTAGCGTTACCGGGTGGTCGAGCGGGTGGCGGACGACCGACCCGCCCGCCGGGGCGTGCACCTCCAGCACCGGCGTGGGGTCGTCGGCCGCGCCGGGGGCGAAGGCCGCCCCGGTCGGCGCTCCTGGCTCGCCGACGCGGACGTCGAACTCCCCGACCCGGAGCGTCTGGCCGGGGTACACCCAGCCCCGGCCCTGGCCCCCGTCGTCCCACACGACCCCGGTCCGGCTACCCAGGTCGATACAATACGGCACCCCGCGGACGATCTGCACGTAGGCGTGGCACTGGCTGACGCTCGGGTCGTCCAGCCGGACCCCCATCGCCTTCGCCCGGCCGAGGAAGACGAACGGCCGGTCGATCGCGCTCGACTGGGTTAGGCCGGTGGCCCGGTGCGTGATCACGATGACCAGGGGGCTAGCCATCCCGCAGGCGCGGGCGAACGGCCCC
>DASSAT010000559.1:0-9153 GCA_035699305.1 Fimbriiglobus sp.
GCTCCCGATTCGCACAGCAAGAGCGGCCGGGACGGCCGCGGTCCCAGGGGGTCACGACCTCGGGGCGATCACGTCCTTGCCGACCCAGGGTCGCAGTACATCCGGCACTCGCACCGTGCCGTCGGCCTGCTGGTAGTTTTCCAGGATGGCAACCAGCGCCCGGGTACAGGCGACGGCGGTGCCGTTGAGCGTGTGGACGAACCGGGTGCCCTTCTTCTCCTTCGGCCGGTATCGGATGCCGAGCCGGCGGGCCTGGTAGTCGGTGCAATTAGAGGTGCTCGTCACCTCGCCGAACTCGCCCTCTTTGCCGCGGCCGGGCATCCAGGCTTCCAGGTCGTACTTGCGGTACGCCGGCCCGCCGAGGTCCGCGGTGCAGGTGTCGATCACCTGGTACGGCAGCCCCAGCCCCTGGAAGATCTCCTCCTCGATCCGCAGCAGCTCCTCGTGGATGGCGTCGCTCTGCTCCGGCGTGCAGAAGGCGAACATCTCCACCTTGGTGAACTGGTGGACGCGGTAGAGGCCGCGGGTGTCCCGGCCGGCGGCCCCGGCCTCGGTGCGGAAGCAGTGCGACAGCCCGGCGTACTTCAGCGGCAGACGGGCCTCGTCGAACAGGTCGTCTTTGTGCATGCCGCCGATGGTGATCTCGGCGGTGGCGATCAGGCACAGATCGGAGTCGGCGATCTGGTAGAACTCGCGCTTGGTCGGGTCGTCGTTGCGGGGCATGTACCCGGTCCCCTCCATGACCTCGACGCGGGCCAGGTCCGGGGTGATGACCGGGGTGAACCCGTGCCGGACCAGGGTGGCCATCGCGTACTGGACGAGCGCGATCTCCAGCAGCGCCCCCTCGTTCTTGAGGAAGTAGAACTTCTGCCCGGCCACCTTTGCCCCGGCGTCCAGGTCCGCGAGGTCAAGGGCTGTGATCAGATCGACGTGGTCCTTGGGCTTGAAGTCGTACTTCGCCGGTGTGCCGGACGTTCTGATGACCCGGTTCTCAGTTCCGACTGGGGCGGCCGGGTGGGACATGTTCGGGATGGTCAGGAGGACCGCGTCTCGCTCGGCTTCGACGCGCTTCACGTCGGCGTCGATCCGGGCGACCTGCTCGCGGAGCCGGCCGCCCTCGTCCTTGAGCGCCTGCTTGTCGGCGTCGGTCTTCGCCTGGGGGAACTTCTTCGACAGCTCGTTCTGCTTCTGCTTGGTCTCGTCGGCCTGCCGCTGGAGCCGCCTGCGCTCGTCGTCGAGCCGGACGACCGCGCGCACGTCGGCCGTCACTCGCCGGTTGACGCAGTTGGCCTCGACGGCGTCGATGTTGTCCCGGACGAAGGCGGGGTCGAGCATGGTCGTTACCAGATGGGTGGATACCCGAGCAGCCGGCGGATCAGCCCGATCTGCCCCGCGTGGACGGCTTCGTGGTGCGAGCACCAGTGCAGGCACTCCAGCTTCGTCTTACAGAGTTGATGCGGCCGGAGTGGCGCCTCGTTCAGGATCGCGTCGGGGGTGCCGGGCAACTCGGCCATCACCCGATCGTGAACGCGGTCGAATACCGTTCGGATATCCTCTGGAGTCGGGCACCTCGTCGGGTCCGGGTCGGGGACCGAATCGCGTCCGAAACTCTTGAGGAACGATTCCGAGAACAGGTTCGCGTCGTCGAGCTGAGGCCCGCGGATTCGTTCCAGGGCCAGGCGGTACTGCGAAAACGCCAAGTGGCCGACCTGCCAGCCGATGTGCGTGACGCCCCCCGGCATGCGGAACCAGTCCGCGGCCGGCAGCGCGTCCAGGAACCGCAAGGTGTACCTGCGGGCGAAGACGATGTTCGTCAGTGCGGTCGTTACGCGGGACATGGCGTCACGGCCGCTTTTCCAGCGGGACGTACTCGGCGCCGGTCTTGCCGACGAAGATCTGCGACGGGCGGAAGATGCGGTTGCCATTGAGCTGCTCGTGCCAGTGGGCCAGCCAGCCGGCCACGCGGGCCACGGCGAAGATCGGGGTGAACAGGTCCGTCGGGATGCCCAGCGCCTGGTAGACCACCCCGGAGTAGAAGTCCACGTTCGGGTAGACGCCCTTGGGGCCGTAGATGCCGGCCGCGACGCGCTCCAGCTCCAGAGCGGTCTCGTAGTTCTTCGGCCGGCTCGTCTCGGCGAAGACGTGCTCGGCCAACTCCTGCACCACGTTCGCCCGGGGGTCCTTCACCTTGTAGACCCGATGGCCGAGGCCCATGATCTTGAACTTCGGGTCGGCGGCGAGCTTGGCGTCCAGCCACGCCTTGACCTTCTCCGGCCCGCCGATTGACTCGAATTGTTCCAGCGCCTCCTCGTTCGCCCCGCCGTGCAGCGGGCCGGACAGGGTGCCGATGGCCGACGAGATCACCGCGTAGGGGTTCGCCAGGGCGGACCCCGTCACCCGGGCCGTGAACGTCGAGGCGTTCATGGTGTGCTCGGCGTGGGTGATGAGGCAGGCGTCGAGGACCTTGCGGACGGCTGGGGTCGGCTCCCGGTCGAAGAGCATGTAGTAGAAGTTGGCGGCGTGGTCGAGGTCGGGCCGCGGGTCGAGGATTTCCGCCCCCTGGCGGACCCGGCCGAACGCCGCGGCCAGGGTCGGCATCGCCGCGATCAGCCGTAGGGTCGCGTCCCAGTTGGCGGCGGCGTTGTTCACCGAGCGGGTCGGGGCGTACAGGCCCAGCGCCGCGACCGACGCCTGGAGGGCGTCCATCGGGTGGCCGGTCGCCGGCATGCACCGGATCAGGTCTTTAAGTCGGAAGTGGAGGTTGCGGTGGTCGCGAAGTTGGTGGTCGAAGTCGGCGAGTTGCCGCTGGGAGGGCAGCTCGCCCTTGAGGAGCAGCCAGGCGGTCTCCTCGTAGCTGCTCTCGCGGGCCAGGACATCGACCGGAATGCCGCGGTACTCCAGCCGGGCGCGCTTGCCGTCGATGAAGCTGACCGCCGACTTGGCGGCCGGCACGTCCTCCAGCCCGGGGCGGAACTCCAGGTCGTTGCTCATGGCGGTCTCGGGGTAGGCACGGTCGGGGCGGGACGGGCAGCGCGGCCCGCTGAAGAAATGATACGGGACGACCCCGGGGGGAACAGCCGGCCGCTTGTTCCTTCCCCCTTGTGACGCGCGAGATGTTATTCCCCTGCGATGGTGAGAAGTACCTTTCCGCCCTTCGCCGGGGCGTCGGCCTTGCGGACGGCCTCCGTCACCCGGTCCAGCGGGTACGTCGCTGCCACGTCGGAGGCCAGCACGCCGGACCGGATCAGGCCGCGAATCTGCCGGATCAGGCGAAGCTTCTTCGGCAGGCTCCGCGACTTCGCCCAGTGGCCCAGCCAAAAGCCCTCGATCCTGAGGCTACCGCCGATCACGGTCCGCGGGTCGAGCGCGATCGGTTCGCCGGAGAGCGTGCCGTAGACGACCAGTCGGCCGTCGGAGGAGAGGCACTCCACCACCTGCGAACCGGTCGCGCCACCGACCGCGTCCATCGCGTAGCGCACGCCGCCAGGAACGAGCTTCTTCACCTGCTCCGGCAGCGGACCGTCCGCGTCGCACAGGACGTGATCCGCGCCGAGATTCTTCAACTCGTCGATCTGCTCCCGCCGGCGGACGACATTGACCGTGCGGAAGCCGGACTCCTTGCCGAGTCGGATGACCATCTTGCCGAGTGCGCTGCCGGCGGCAGTCTGAAGCAGCCACTCGCCGGGCGGGACGTTCAAGACGTGGCGCGTGATCGCCAACGCCGTCGCCGGGTTGACGAAGAATGTCGCCGCCTGCTCGTCGGCAAGCTCCGATGGGACCGGGATGCACTGCTTCGCAGACGCGACGGCGTACTCGGCCCAGTTGCCGGTGCGGTCGTTCATCACGACCACCCGCCGGCCGACCAGGAACCGGCCGAGCAGCCCGCCGCCGGACGACTCGACGACGCCGACCCCCTCGAAGCCCGGTGTGGCCGGCAACTTCGGCGCGACGGTGTACGAGCCGCGGACGTACAGCAGGTCGGACGGGTTGACCGGGCTGGCGAGCATCCGCACCCGCACCTCGCCGCGGCGGGGGGTCGGCGTCGGCACGTCGCGGACGGCGAGCACCTCGTCCGGCGGGCCGGGGCGGTCGAAGACGACGGCTTTCACGGATGCACTCCCTCCCGGCCAAAGCATATCGCCGGGGGAGGGTGCGGACAGTTGAATCCCGGGACCGCGGCCGTCCCGGCCGCTCTTGCCGTACTACTCGGAATCCTTCGGCAACATCCAGAAGCGTCCCGGCTCGGGCAGCAAGAGCGGCCGGGACGGCCGCGGTCCCAGGGGGTCAGCGCCGTCCTCCGACGCTTTCGATTCCCTGAATTCTGACCCGCGGCTTCATCAGGTCCACCAGCACCGGCTGCTGGGTGATTGCTTCGCTGCGGTTGCCGGCCACGTCCCAGGCGGAGAACTTCAGATAGACCTGGGGTGTGGTCAGGTTCGCCGGCAGCGCCCACGGGTACGAGCCGGTGTTCGGCACGCGGTTGGGGTTGGCGGGCGGCTGGCTGACGGCCGACACAGCCCCGTCGCCGGCGACCGGCTTCCACGGGCCGGTCGGCTGCTCGCTCCACTCGATGGCGATCGGGTCGCGGCCGAACGACCGGTCGGTCGCCTTCCAGTGCAGGACCAGCGTGTTCCGCTGACTCGGGTGGGCTGTCGGCTTGTATACCTCGATCATCGGTGGCGTCACGTCCACGGCGACGCGCATCTCCGGCGGGGTGCCGGCCTTCGGGGCGCCGTCGGTCAGCCCGGCCCCGCTGACCGGCACCAGCCGGAACCCGTAATCGCCCTCCTGTTGCTGGTTGAACTGGGTGTCGAGTTGGACCCGCAGCGGCGACTCGCGGCCGTCGTGCTGGCTCCAGCGTCCCCACGTCCGCCCGTCGTCGCGGGTGACATATAGGTCGATCCGGCTCACGCCGGACGGCCCACTCTCCAGCTGATACTGGAGTTCGAAGCGGAGGAAGTTGATGTGTTTGGTGCTGGCTGGTGGGGCAGCGGCCGTCGGCTGGGTGTGACCGACCCCGACGGCGATCGGCTGCGGCGCCGGTTCCGACGCCACTGGCGGCAGCGGCGCAGGGGTGGCGGGCGCCGACCAGGGTGGTTGCCCAGCGGTCCCGGTCGGCTCGGGCGGGGCGGCTGGGGTCGGGTTGATCGGGCTGGTGCCGGGGAGCGACGGCGGCAGTACGATCGCGCCGGTCCCGATGTCGCCGAGCGAAGGAGGCGGCAACGGCCCCTCGGGCGGCCGGGCCGCGGTGTGCGTCGGCGGGTCCGCTCTTGGCGGGGAGGACGGCGCTACATATCCGACCGTCACGCCCGTCGAGACCTCCTGCGACAGGGAACCCGGATTGCCGGCCAGGTCGTAAGCCGTCACCTGGACCGCGATCGGTCCGGTCGTCGCCGGCTTGAACCGGGCGGAGTTCTTGGCGACCGCGCCCGCCGGCACCGGCTGCCAGTCGCCGACCGCGCCGGGGCCGGTCGGCCTGTAGCTCACCTGCGTCGCCGCGTCGTTCGGGAACTTGTCCTCGACCGCCCACTCGACCACGACCTCCTCGCCGGCCCGTTGCGCCTTCAGCCGCACGACGGGGGCGGTCGCGTCCACCATGAGTTTCTGAACGCGGTCCGCGGAGAGCTGGCCGATGTCCGGTGGATCCTTGCGGCCGTCGCGGAAGACGATCATCATCGTCACCCAGTACAGCCCGTCTTCCTTCGGGGTGAAGACGAAGTGGTCCCGGTCCGGGGTGACGGCGGCCTCGATCCCCCACGTCTGCCCCTGGTCGCGGGAGACGCACAACTCGACCCGCTGGATCGTCTGGCGCAGGTCCTTCTTGTAGTCGATCTCCAGCTTCAGCGACCGGGACTTCATCGGGTAGTAGTCGGCCGGCGGCTGGCCGACGCCGACGGCCACCCCGACCAGAGCGAGAGCGGTCAGGTTCATCCCCGGTCCCCCGGACGGTAGCGCGGTCCTGCCAGGTTTATCGGTTATGCCCGGCCGCCGACTTCACACCGGACCACGCACCGACCGGTTTGGTTCAAGTTGGGCGGCTCGGTGGAAGACACCCCGGGCGGGCTGATAAGACTACCTCGTCCGCCGATCCTGCCGCACCGCCGGAGGCCGCCCTGTGACCCCGAACGACCTGAAACAACTGCTCGACGCCGTCCGGGCCGGGCAGGTGTCAGTGGACGTGGCGGCCGCGCGGCTCGGCGAACCGGCGGTCGGCGACCTGGGGTTCGCCACGCTCGACCTGCACCGCAAGGAGCGGTGCGGGTTCCCGGAGGTGATCCTGGCTGAGGGGAAGACCGCCGAGTGGGTGGAAGGGGCCGTCCGCCGCATCGCCGAGGCCGGGCAGGAAGTGTTCGCAACCCGGCTCAGCCCGTCGCAAGCGGACCATCTTTCGAAGTGCTTCCCCGTTGCGGAGATCGACCGGCTCGCCCGCACCTTCTGGATGCCGACGCCGGGGTGTCAGCCGGCGAACCTGGGTCAAGTCTGGGTGGTGACGGCCGGGACGGGGGACTTGCCGGTGGCCCAGGAGGCGGTAGTTACGGCGCGGGTGATGGGGGCCAAGGCAGACCTGATCGCCGATGTGGGCGTGGCTGGGATTCACCGGCTCCTGCGCCATCGGGACAAGCTCGCCGACGCTGACGTGGTAATTGTGGTGGCGGGGATGGACGGGGCGTTGCCTAGTGTGGTCGGCGGGCTGGTCGCTTGTCCGGTCATCGCGGTGCCGACGAGCGTCGGCTACGGGGCGTCTTTCGGCGGCGTGGCAGCCCTGCTGACGATGCTCAACAGCTGCGCTGCCGGGGTCGCGGTGGTGAACATCGACGCCGGGTTCAAGGCCGGCTATGTCGCGGCCCGGATGTTGCGGCGGATGCAGTCGAAGTGAGAGTGGCACTGCGGGCCGCCACGGAGGGCGGCCCCTACCTACCCGTGTGATTCGTAGGGGCCGCCCTCCGTGGCGGCCCGAGCAACGACCACTTTGGAACAGTCTCTGAGCGCGGGAAACGCACTCCGCGGCTCGGTGCCCCATTCGTGGCACCGAGCCGCGGGTCTTGGTGGAGTGATTCAGTTCCCGCCGCCGAGCGGCATGGTTGGAACCGCGATGGGCGAGGTCGGGGCGGCAACGCCTCCGCCCGACGGCAGCGCCGGTGTTGACGGCACCACCTCGGAGGTCGGCGGGCTAACCGGCGCGGTCGGTGCCGCATCCGAGGTCGCGGGCGGTGCCGGCGGGATCGGGTTCTGGAGGACCGGCAACGGCTGGAACGACGGAGTGTCCGACTCGGCTGATGGTGCCGGCGAACCCCGGCCGCCCGTCGGGGTGCCGACGGGGACCAGGGGCAAGTTCCCGCCGGTCGTCGGCGGCGTCGATACGGCGATCGGCGCGGGTTGCACGCCGCCGGTCTGCGTCAAGCCGGCGCGGGCCGACGATTCGCCGCCGTTCCAGGAGGTCGGCTGGCCGGTTGTCGGGGCCGTGGTCCGGGCGGGCGAGCCGGCCTGACCGATGGCCGGGGCCGGGAGATTGGACGGAAGTCTCGGAGGCGGGGAGAGGTTACTGGTCGGCAGCTTGTCGGTGCCCTGGCACCCGACGGCCGCACCCAGGAAGACCAGACCGAACCCGAACCGACGAATCGTCGTCGGCCGGTGCCGCAATCCGTGCGTCATCGGACGTACCCCTCCCCGCGTGCGGGCGGGTCGCCCCGCCCACCTCCGGCCGTCCGAGTCGTCCGTGACCCGGGCCGCCGTCCCTCCGAAACGTGGAGGGGTCGTATACGCGGGCCGTCGCGCCGATGCAACCCCGTCTCGGCGCGGCGCCGGTCGGCTACCGGCCGGGCGGTGGGGCTGGGATCGGGCCAGGCAGCGGCAGCGCACCCGGGGCCGGCAGCGGCGTCGGGATCGGGGCGCCGCGGCCGGCCGGGCCGACGCCGCCGGGGCCGACGCCGGGCACTAGCCCCTCAGCGTTCTGCATCGAGTCCAGCTCGCGTTGCAGCGGGAACGGCGGGTCAGGCGGCAAGTATTGCGGGTAGTGTTCCAGGTAGTGTGGGCTGGGCAGGGTCAACCCGCCGAACCCGGCCGGGTAAGTCTGGCACCCGCTCAGCGCGGTGGCCGCCAGCCCCAGCCCGGCCGTGCCACGAACCAGCCATCGGCGTCCGATGCCCATTACGACTCTCCCGGTCGGGCCGCGGACCGAGGCGAGCGGCGCTCTCGTCCCCGCGGGGTTGTCCAAGCTTGTCGGTTATATCGGCGGTAGCGACGGCCGGGTTTAACCCGAATGCCGAAGAAGTGTGGACACCACAATGGTTGACCCCGATCCCAACCCCCTCTAGGATTGCGGATCGTCCGACCGGGGAGCGGTCGGGATGTGGGAGCTGGCATGAGTGTGACGGAGCGACGGCCGGCGATCCGGCCCATGTGCGTTCTGGAGAGACGGTGGGACCACGCGACCCGCCCGCTCCCCCGTCGCTGGGTCCTCCCGAACGGGAACGGGACGGCGGGCCGACCGGACGCGGCCCCGCTCGACTTCACGACGCGGATGAGTCGGCTCTGCGGCGACGTGGTCGCCCGCTGCCCGGAACTGGGGCACATCGACACGGCCGCAGTCCTCTTCACCTTCACCGCGGCACGCAACCGCAGTGCCTACGGACTCCAGGCCCGCGTCACCCCGATGCGGTTCCGGGACGGGGCTGTCACCCGCCGGGTCCGCGGCACCCTCTTCCAGGTCCAGCGCTATTTCGTCGGCGGGCGGGAGATGCTCTACCTCGTCACCTTCTGCCTGCCGCGGTTCCTCGACCAGACTTTCGAGGAGAAGCTGGTCACCGTCTTCCACGAGCTGTACCACATCAGCCCGAACTTCGACGGCGACCTGCGCCGTCACGAGGGGCGGTATGCGGTCCACTCGCGGTCGAAGCGGGCCTACGACGAGCGGATGGCAGCGCTGGCGCGGCGCTACCTCGCCGGCCACCCGGACCCCGGCCGGTGGGACTTCCTGCGGCCGCGGGCGGCCCGGCTGTGGCGCGACCACGGCGGCGTCTTCGGCGTCTCGGTGCCGCGGCCGCAGATGGTGCCGGTGTTCTGAACGCAAAAGGCAAAAGGCAAAACGCAAAAAGGAAGACAGCAGCTGTCTTCCTTTTTGCGTTTTGCCTTTTGCCTTTTGTGTTGTTACGT
>DASSAT010000560.1:0-2748 GCA_035699305.1 Fimbriiglobus sp.
TCCTCACCGCCGATTGAATGCGCCCGCCCGGAACAGGAAGTACGCCACCGTCAGCACCGACATCAGCGTCGCCGCGACGTAGGTCAGCGCCGCCGCGTTGAGTACCCGCGCAATCTCGGGTTCCTCTTCGGGGCGGATGATCCCCGCCTTGAGCAACTCCTCTTTCGCTCGACGGCTGGCGTCGAACTCGACCGGCAGGTTCACGATCTGGAACAGCGCCGTCAGCGAGAAGACCGCGATGCCGACGTAGATCAGCCCGGTGAACGCCAGAGCGAAGCCGGCGATGATGATGAGCATCCCGACCGAGCCGCCGAAGCCGGCCAGCGGGACGATGAGGTTGCGGACCACCAACAGCGGGTAGCGCCGGTCGTCCTGGATCGCGTGGCCGACCTCGTGAGCCGCGATCCCCTGCGCCGCCAGCGACCGGCCGTCGTAGACGCCCTCGCTCAGCCGCAGCACCTTCTCCCCCGGCGAGTAGTGGTCGGTCAACTCGCCCGCCACCCCGGCGATCCGCACCCCGGCCACGTTCGCCTCGCAGAGGATCGCCGCGGCCGTTTGCGCCCCGGTCAGCCCGCGCGACGCCGGGATGCGGCTGGCCCGGCGGTACGCCGACGAGATCCGCCACTGCGCCCACAGGCTCAGCAGGACGGCGGGGCCGATGAACAGGAAGTACAGCGGGTCGAAGTAGTACACGGGCGGCCTCCGTCACACAGGGGCGGTGGTCACTCATAGTAGCTTCCGTGCCCGGGTCGTGGCCGGTAAACTGGTTCTCATCGTCCCGACCGCAGGAGCCTCCCCGCCATGACCCGCCGGCTTTTCGTACTCGCCATCGGCCTCGCCCTGTCCGCCCCGGCGTTCGCGCAACTCCCGCCGGACAAGGCGCTCGCCTCCCTGAAGGCCGGCGACGGCTTGCAGGTCGAGTTGTTCGCGGCCGAGCCGATGCTCATCAACCCGACGTCGATGGACATCGACCACCTCGGCCGGGTGTGGGTCTGCGAGGCGGTCAACTACCGGCGGAAGCTGTTCAATCACCCGATGCTCCGCAAGGAGGGCGACCGCATCGTGGTCCTCACCGACAAGGACGGCGACGGTAAGGCGGACGAAAGCACCGTCTTCTACCAGGGCGAGGACTTGATGGCCCCGCTCGGCGTCGCGGTCGCCAAGGACGCGACCGGACCCGGCTACAAGGTCTTCGTCTGCCAGTCGCCGGACATCCTGCTCTTTGAAGACAAGGACGGCGACGCCAAGGCGGACGGCCCGCCGAAGAAGTTCCTCACCGGCTTCCAGGGCATCGACCACGACCACGGCGTCCACAGCATCCTGATCGGCCCGGACGGCAAGCTCTACTTCACCGTCGGCGACCAGGGGGTGAAGGACCTGCAAAGCACCGACGGCAAGGGCCGCAAGTGGACGACCAACTACAGCGACTGCCAAGCCGGGACCGTCTGGCGGTGCGACTTCGACGGCAAGAACCTCGAACTGATCGCCCACAACTTCCGCAACAACTACGAGTGCTGTGTCAACAGTTTCGGCGAGGTCTGGCTCTCGGACAACGACGACGACGGCAACCAGCAGACGCGCATCTGCTTCGTGATGCCCGGCGGCAACTACGGCTACTGGCCGCGCGGCCCCGGCCAGACGCACTGGCACGAGGAGCAGCCGGGCATTGTCCACAAGACGCTACGCACCGGCTTCGGCAGCCCGACCGGCATCTGCTTCTACGAGGGGACGCTGCTGCCGGAGAAATACCGCGGGCAACTGCTGCATACCGACGCCGGGCCGCGGGAGTTGCGGTGCTTCCACATCAAGCCGAAGGGGGCCGGCTACGAGCTGACGAAGGAGGACCTGCTGACGAGTACGGACAACTGGTTCCGTCCGTCGGACGTGTGCGTGGCGCCGGACGGCAGCGTGTTCGTGTGCGACTGGTACGACCCCGGCGTCGGCGGCCACGGCATGGGCGACTGGACCCGCGGCCGCGTCTACCGCGTGACGCCGAAGGGGCACAAGGGCTACAAGGTGCCGGCGGTGAAGCTAGACACGAAGGAAGGCGTGCTAGCGGCGCTGGGTTCGCCGTGTCTGGCAACGCGAGCGACGGCGATCGCCAAACTACAGGTCATGAGCACTCAGGATTATACGGCTGTGTTACTTGATGCCATGACACCTCAAGACCCCATCCTTGTGGCACGGGGGTATCAACAGTTGCGGGAGCCGAAAGAACCGACACCTGCAGAGTTCGGGCCAGTCAACAAGGTGGGGCAAGCATTCCGCCGCGCCGCGAGGGCAGCACATCGCCCAGATTTGTTCGAGGCGTTCGTCATCCGAATGATGAGCAGAAGTGATTTCTCGACCGGCGGATCGCCCGACGCCTTCAAGACCGAGCAGTTCGAGCGCGACCTCGATCATGTTCCGGCGTCGGCCTGGAGGGAACTGGCTCTGTGGTCGGGTCACATGAATGTAGAGTCTGCGAAACCACGTCTGATGTCTCTCGCCAAGAAGTACGATGGCAAGGACCACTTCTACCGCGCCGCGTTGAACATCGCCTGCGGCACCGACCCGAAGCGACGGGACGCCATCCTCGCCGACTTCGACAAGCACTTCCCGGAGTGGAACGACACGGTCGCCGACCTCGTCTGGGAACTGCGGCCGAAGTCGGTCCTGCCGCGGCTGACCCAGCTGCTCGCCGACCCGAAGCTCACCGCGGCCCAGAAGGGCCGCATCGTGGACATCCTCGCCGTCAACGACGACCCG
>DASSAT010000561.1:0-10974 GCA_035699305.1 Fimbriiglobus sp.
GGTTTACTGGCTGGGCGCCGCGGGGTAGAGTACAGGCGGAACAGAGACCCAACGGGGGAGGCACGATGCAAGCCGCACTCGACTGGCTGGTAAAACACCACGAGGACATCGTCCGCGGGCTGGCCGAGCTGGTCGCCATCCCGAGCATCTCGACCGACGGCGAGCACGTCGCCGAGATCGAGCGGACGGCGAAGCTCACCTGCGACCAGATGCGCGACGCCGGGCTGCACAACGCCGATGTGCTCAAGGTCGGCGGGTCGCTGCCCTACGCCTACGGCGAGTGGCTGGAGGCCAACGGCAAGCCGACCGTCTTCCTGTACGCACACCACGACGTGCAGCCGATCAACTACATCGCCGAGTGGAAGTCCGACCCGTGGAAGCTGACTCGCAAGGACGGCCGGCTATACGCCCGCGGGTCCGCTGACGACAAGGGGGCTGTCGCCGCGCTCCTCGGGGCCGTCGCCGCCTACCGCAAGACGACCAACCACCTGCCGTGCAACATCAAGATGCTCGTCGAAGGGGAAGAAGAAGTCGGGTCGCGGAACCTGATGACGCTCTTCGAGAAGTACCGCGACAAGATTCGCTCAGACGTGATCGTGGTCTGCGACACCGAGAACATCGAGGTCGGGCTGCCGAGCATCACCTACGCGCTGCGCGGGGTCGTCACGGTGTCGGTGGAGGTCACGTCGGCCCGCATCCCGTCGCACAGCGGCATGTCCGGCGGCGCCCTGCCGGACGCGGCCATCGCCTTAAACAAGGTGCTCGCGAAGCTCTACTGGGAGAACGGCCCGCTGCCGATCCCCGGCTTTTACGACAAGGTCCGGCCGCTGACCGACAAGGAGCGGGCGGCGATTCGGAAGCTTCCGTGGAACGAGGCCAAGTTCCGCGAGGAGCTCGGAGTGGTGCCGTCGGCCCGGCTGGTGATGGAGGACGGGCTGTCGTTCTACGAGCAGACGTGGCGGCGGCCGGCGGTGACGGTGATCGCCCAGGAGGCCAGCAGCCTCAAGGGGGCGTCTAACCAGGTGTTGCCTAAGGCGTCGGCGATTGTCAGCTGCCGGATCGTCGCGGACATGCAGCCGGAGGAGGTGGTGAAGCAACTCCAGGCGTACCTGTCGGCCAACGCCCCGTGGGGGGTGGAGGTGAAGGTGGCGCATCTCGGGGCGCACTGCAACTGGTGGATGACCGACCCGAACGGCCCAGCGTTCGAGGCGGCGATGGCGGCCCTGCGGCAGGGGTTCGACCGCGACCCGGTGGCGATCGGCTGCGGCGGCAGCATCGGCTTCGTCGGCCCGCTGGCCGAGCTGTTCGGCGGCGCCCCCGCGCTGTTGGTCGGCATCGAGGACCCGGCGAGCAACGCCCACGCCCCGAACGAGAGCCTGCACGAAGGGGACTTTAAGAAGCTAATGGCCTCCCTGGTGCACCTGTTCGACAACCTCGGGAAAATACCTGGGGGTAAGGTGAAGTAAGAAACGATCCACAGATTCCGCAGATTCCACAGATTAGAAGACAGATAAAACAATTCTGATCTGTCTTCTAATCTGTGGAATCTGCGGAATCTGTGGATACTTTCTTTGCGATGTACCAGTCCGGCACCCACTTCGCCAGCCACATCAGCCCCCACGTCGGCCAGGGGAAGTTGAACACCGCGGGCTTTCGTCGCAAGGCGCCGACGATCCGCCGCGCCGCCTCGTCTGGCGTCATCAGGAACGGCATCGGCTTCGGGTTGGCCGCGGTCATCGGCGTGTCGATGAACCCCGGGCAGACGCACGTCACTGCCACCCCGCGCGGCCGCAGCTCGATCCGTAAGCCTTCGCAGTAGGCATTCACCGCCGCCTTGGTCGCACAATACCCGGCCGATCCCGGCAGCCCCTTGTACGCCGCCAGGCTCGACACCGCGACGAGGTGCCCGGACTTGCGCTCCAGCATCCCGCCCAGCACCGCGTCGAAGGCGTACACGACCCCGAGGAGGTTCACCCGCACCATCTGCTCGACCGCCTCGACGTGGGTCGGCCCCGTTGCCGAGGGTAGCCCGACGCCCGCGTTGGCAATCAGCAGGTCCGTCGGGCCGAGCTTCCCCTCCAGTTGATGCACGGCCGTCGTGATCGCCGCCCGGTCGGTCACGTCGGCGGCCGCAGCCTCGATCGTGCCGCCCACGGCCCGGACTTCGCGGACCAACTCGTCGAGCAGTTCTCCCCGGCGCGCCGTGACCCCGACCCGGGCGCCCTCCGCGGCCAGCGCCTTCGCTAAAGCCCGTCCGATCCCGCTAGACGCGCCGGTGATGACCGCCGTCCGGTCCGCGAAAGTCATCACGACCCTCCCGCCGCGACCAGCCCGCCCCCGCCGATACCGGCAGAACGGCTGCCGTCGTAGCCCCGGCAAGGCATATTTCACTGCGCCCGCTTGGCAAGCCCGGCGACGGCTGACATCCTGACGAGTACGCCCGCGCCTCGCCCGCGCCGAGGACCACCATGACGCGCCCCGGGTTGCTGCTCGCCACTCTGCTCCTGTCGGCCGTCCCGGCCGCGGCCCAGGTCGCCTACCCGCCCCGGCCCGATAAATACGACGTCCAATTCCGCTACCGCATCCGGGCCGGCCGCGACGAGCGCATCCGTCAGTTCCGCGAGATGGAGCGGTTCCTCAAGGACGTCGGGTTCGTCGCCACCCCGCGCGAGGGCGCCGACCTCGACGCCTTCGACCCGACCGCCGAGATGATGGACGGCACCATGCCGCCCGCCAACGCCGCCAGGTTGTTCGAGGACCCGCGCATCCAGACGGCGGTGTTCGTCCCGGCCGGGCGCAAGCTCTCGGACGACCCGGCGACCCCAGTCCAGGTGCGGCTCATCCTGGCCGGCGGGCTGGCCCCGGAGCAGCAGCGACTCTTGCACGAGCAGGTGTCCCGGCACCTCGGGCTGATGGGCTTCCGCGAGGGGGTGGGCTACGACACGCTGAACGGCCGGCTCCTCCGTGGGTCGCTGCCGGTCGGCTATCTGTTCACCCTGCTGAAGGACCTGCGGAACCAGCCATCGGGGTGGTTTGCTCCCGCGGTGCCGCCCGAGTCGCTGCCGCTGCCGCTGCGGTCCGTGCTGCCGGTCCGGCTCGTCGAAGTGCTTCCCGACTTGCCCGCCGGGGCGACCCCGCCTCCGCCGCCGGCCAACGCTCCCGCGCGGCCCCCGAAGTTCACCCCGGAATTGGCCGCGCTGCTCGCCGACCCGGCCGCCCAGGAGCGACCGCTGCGGGTGGACCTGATCCTGGAGAACGACCCGCAAGGGCGCTGGCAGGACGTTCGCTTCAGCATCCGCACTGCGGCCGAGGGCACGTCCATTGAGGGGCTGGTCGGGTCGATCGTCTCGGTCCGGGTGGCACACGGTCGGGACGTACTCCGGCTGGCCGAGCAGCCGTTCATCCGCCACGTTCGCTTGCCCAGTGCCGGGTCCGAGACGGCCATGCCGCTCGCCGCGGGCGCCGCCGCGCCGAACCCGGCCGACGTGCTCGCCGCGTCGCGGGTGGCCGACTTACTTCGGATCGGCTACCGCGGCCAGGGGACGCGGGTCGCGGTCGTCGCGTCGGAGTTCCCCGGCGTCCTCGGCATGGTCGGCCGGCAACTCCCGGCCACCACCCGGGTGATCGACCTGACTGCCGAGCTAAGCCCGGACTTGCTGCCGAACCCGGCGGACCCGAACCGGCCCGGTGTTGGCACCGTCGCCGCGCTGGCCGCGTCCGCCGCCGCGCCGGCCGCCGAGGTGATGCTGGTCCGCGTCGATCCGACCGCGCTGCACCAGCTGATGACCGTGGCCCGGGCGGCGTCCGGCGACCCGTCGTACTCCGAGGCGATGCAGTCTCGGTCGCAGGAGTTGATCTCGCGGGCGGAGGCGTTGACCACCCGTCGGACGCTCGTCACCGAGCAGTACCGGCGGGCGTTCACCACGCTCAGCGACCAGCCGGCCGCGGTCAGGGCCAGGCAGGAGGCACGGGCCGCGCTGGACCAACTCGTCGCCGACGAGCGGACGTACAACGCCGCGGTCGCGCGGTTCACGGCGCTCAAGGACGCGGTAGATTCGCTCCGCGGGTCGGCCGTGGTGGTCAACACGCTGGTGTGGGACACCGGCTTCCCCCAAGACGGGCTGAGCGCCCTGAGCCGGCTGCTGGAGGAGCGGTTCCAACCGCGGCCGGCCCGATCGGCGCTCCAGGCGAGCCGGGCGCCAACGGTGCCGATCTGGGTGCAGGCGGCGAGCACGGCCGTCGGGCAGGTATGGGCCGGCCCGTACCGGGACGCGGACGACAATGGGGCGCTGGAGTTCGCCCCGCCAGACGCCGCCTTGCCGAAGGGCCGGTGGTCACGGGAGCTGAACTTCCTTGGCTTCGAGCCGGCTGGCGGAAAGGCCGCGGCGGCGCTGCCGGCGGGGTTGAAGCTGCGGTTCACCGTCCAGTGGCGCGAGCCGCGCATCGACGCGGGGGTCTTAACCCGCGAGCCGGCGTTCCCGTTCACGATCCGGCTCCTGCGGCAGCTCGACACCGAGGGCAAGACGATCGCGTCGGACGAGTTGGTCGAGGTGGCGCGGTCGGTCGGCGCGCCGGTCCGGCTGCTGGAGACGGCGGGGTCGGCGGCCTACGAGCAGTCGATGGAAGTGACGGTCCCGGCGGACGGAGTGTATGCGCTGCGGCTGGAGAGCGGGTATGCGATCGAGGGGCTGCTCCCGGCGTTGCGGCGGGGCATGGAGTTCTCGCCGCGCGTCGTGGTCGAACCCGCGGACCCGGCGTCCGCGGCGAAGGGGACGCCGGTGTTTCAGACGTACCCGACGATCAACGCCGGGGTCGGCGTCCCCGGCGAATCGCCAGCGGCGGTGACGGTCGGCATTCTCGGCCCGAACGGAGAGTCGGTCGGCACGCTGACCGGGGCCGGTCCTGGGATCGCGTTGCGGGTCAAGCCGGACCTGCTGACCACCGGCGTCTGGGTGACGGACGGCGGCGGCGCGTCGGGGTCGGCGGTGTCGGCGGCCTACGCCGCCGGGGTCGCCGCGAGCTTGCGGTCGGCGGGGGTGCGGGTGTCGGACATGCAGCGGTCGCTCAGCCTGGACCCGGGCCGGCCGCTGGTGTTGCCGACCCAGTTGCTGTCCAACTTGAGTACACCTCGACCGGGTTCCGAGCGGTAGCCACTCGGATGGGGTCGATGAGCCGCCCCTCAGTTTTCCTCGTGACCGTGCTCGCATCAGAAGCATTCACCACAAAGGCACAAAGGTCACACAAAGAAGACACAAAGGAAGTCCGGGCTTCATCTCCTTCTTTGTGATTCTTTGTGTGACCTTTGTGCCTTTGTGGTGAATGCCTTCGGCCCCCCGATCCAGCAGGCCGCATCACCACGGCTCAACCCCAAACCGGAGATGTCTCAGTCCCCGAGCAGCTTGCGCAGGTGGAGATGGTGCGGCCCAAGCTTGCCGCCGTAGTTGCCGGCCGTGATCCGCCGCACGCCCGGCACCCGGCTCGCAGCCACGATCCCCTCCCGTGTTGCCCGCTCGACCGCCGGCAGGTCCAGGCCGTCGATGACGATCTCGTAGACCGCATTCACGCCGTCAGGTAGTTCTGATCGCACCAGCCCGCGGAGGGTCGGGCAGTAGGCGTCGTTGGTGCTCGCCCGCAGTGCCTTGTACTTGCTGCCGACCTTGCTGCCGGACCGCACCACCCCGCCCGGGAATGGCAAGATCACGCCGGGCACTTGACGACACGCCGCCGCGCCCGCCTCCGCCGCGGCGAGGGCGGTGTCCCGCGTCTCGCCGAGGATCAAGAAGTTGCCGCCGGCCACGCCCTTGGTCGTGCCGAACACGTCCTCGCAGAGGAACTCGCCATCCATCGTCGGGATGCGCCAGAACCGCCGGCCGTCAAGGAGCTTGCTGATCTGCCAGCCGTCGCCGAAGAACCGCAAGTTGCCGCCGACCCGGATGGTCTTGTCCGACACCGGCAGGCCGTTGAAGCAGGCGGTGGTGGCGCACGTCAGCACGCACTGACCGACCCGGTTGACGAGCGCCTTCTGAAGTGCATCCCGGCTGAACGCGAAGAACAACAGGCTCACTCCGGGCCGGCCGTCGGGCGTCTCGGCGGGTGTCAGTTCGCGCTCGATGCCGGCCTCGGCGTCGCAGCCGATGACGGACGCGGCGTAACCCGTGGCGCTTTGCCCGGCGGTCCGTGCCCAGGCCGCCGTCTCAGCGGTCACGACCACCCGGGCGGCGGTCCTCGGGAACGCCTCGGCAAACGTGTCTTCGATCTCGACGCCGTTCAGGTGCATTGCATCGACCGCGGGGGGGAAGGTACTGAGTACTGATCTTGTAGGGTGGGCCGAGTCTTCGAGGCCCACCGTCGGGGAGTGGTGGGCCTCGAAGACTCGACCCACCCTACGAAAAGCACCCGACCACGTCAGCGGGCCGGAGCGATCCGTAGCCCCCGCGGCACTTCACGACCCTCGCCGCGGCAACTTTGTCATCTCCGCCCCTTGCCGGCCGCCGCCGGCATCCTCGTACAGCTTCATCCCGCGGAGTCGGTATTGACCGTCGGGGTCTTTGGCGAAGATTCCTTCAACGTGGAAGCGGGCCTGCGGGGCAGTGAAGTTCGACCCGCGCGGGAAGATGCGGACCACGAACGGCACCTTCACCTTGTCGCCGGGCAGGTACTCCACCCGGGAGCGGTCGAACTCACTTACGTCCCCCTCACCATCGCCAGCGGCGGGCGCCTGGGCAATCGCCTTCAAGAGGTCGTCCTTCTTCACCCCGTTAAAGTCGAACTGATCCGAGATATGGGCCGCTACGCCGTCCCACGTCCGCTGGTCCGCCGGCCGGACGAACTGCTCGTTGGCCGCCGTTGCCATTGCCCTTGTCTTGCGCACGGCCTCCTCACGAGGGCTTTCAACCAGCCGGTCGATCACGAAGAGTGCCGCCAGGAGTGCGATGGCGACCCCGGCCCGGACCTGGGCGCCGCGGGTCCGGTTGCGCGCCCAGACCATGACCGCGATCACGACGAGCACGAACAGGACGAGGTAGAAGGCGTCGCTCGGATCGGACAGCCAGGTGGGCATGGGATCGCGGGTGGTGAGGTGGTGGGGTGGTGAGGTGGCGGGTCGGCGCGGCGGTGTGTCCTGTCTTCCACCACCTCACCACCCCGCCACCCCGCAACCTAGCGACGCAACTCCGCACCGTAGACCGCGGCGGACCCGAGTTGCTCCTCGATCCGCAGGAGCTGGTTGTACTTGGCGATCCGGTCGGTCCGGCTCGCCGAGCCGGTCTTGATCTGGCCGCAGTTGGTCGCCACGGCCAGGTCGGCGATGGTCGTGTCCTCCGTCTCCCCGCTGCGGTGGCTCATGACCGCGGTGAACCCGCTACGCATCGCCAGCCCGACCGCCTCCAGCGTCTCGGTCAGGGTGCCGATCTGGTTCACCTTCACCAGGATGCTGTTGCCGCACTTCTCCTTGATCCCGCGCCGAAGCCGCTCCGTGTTGGTCACGAACAGATCGTCGCCGACCAGCTGCACCGTGCCGCCGAGTTCCGCCGTCAGCTTCTTCCACCCGGCCCAGTCGTCCTCCGCCAGACCGTCCTCGATGGACTTGATCGGCCACTTGGCACACAAGTTCTTCCACAGGCCGATCATCTCGTCGGAGGAGATCACCCGCGACGGGTCGCTCTTGAAGAAGCAGTACCCGTCCTTGCCCTTCTTCTTGGCCTCGTCGTACAGCTCGGTGCAGGCGGGGTCCAGCGCGAAGACGACGTGCTCGCCGAGCCGGTAGCCGGCCTTCTCGACCGCCGTGGCGATGGTCGCCAGTGCCTCGTCGGCCGAGGCGATGTCCGGGGCGAACCCGCCCTCGTCGCCGACGGCCGTGCTAAGCTCCTTGCTTTGCAACACCTCCTTGAGTCTGTGGAACACCTCGGCCCCCATCCGCAGTCCCTCGCGGAACGACTTCGCCCCGACTGGGGCGATCATGAACTCCTGGAAGTCCACCGTGTTGTCCGCGTGCTTGCCGCCGTTGAGGATGTTCATCAGCGGCACGGGTAGGACTGTGGCGTTGGTCCCGCCGACGTAGCGGTAGAGCGGCAGCCCAGCGGCGTCGGCCGCGGCATGGGCGCAGGCCAGCGAGACGCCAAGGACCGCGTTGGCCCCGAGCTTCGCCTTGTTCGGGGTGCCGTCCAGTTCCCGCAGCGACTTGTCGATCGCCGCCTGCTCGAAGACATTCCGCCCGGCCAGCGCCCTGGCGATGGCGACGTTGACGTTCTCGACGGCCTTGGTTGTGCCCTTGCCGAGGTAGCGGCCCTTGTCCTCGTCGCGCAGTTCGACCGCCTCGTGGGCGCCGGTGCTGGCCCCGCTGGGGACGGCGGCGCGGCCGAAGGCGCCGCCCTGGGTGTGGACGTCCACCTCCACCGTCGGGTTGCCGCGGCTGTCGAGGATTTCCCGGGCGTGGATCGAGAGGATGCTGTCGCGGGTCATGGGATGAGGCTCGGGGGAACGGATCGCACCGGACGGCGGCGCGTCGATGGTGGGATATGTGCGGCGGGGGCAGGGTCAAGGTGGCCCGCGGCCGCGGGAAGGGCCAGGACCGGGCGGAGTCGGGGGTCTCGCGCTCGATCGACCGGCACCGGTCGGCGGCGGCAATCGACGGTGCGAGCACCGGACCGCGGGCCGCCGACCCCTTCCCGCGGCCGAGATTCGGCGTCCGGGAGAGGTGATTCGCTTCGCACACTCTTCATCGACCGGCGGCGGTGGCGGCTTGAGACGTGGCAAACCGGGGCCGGCCGCCCGGACCGGTCTGGTCCGAACGGCCGGCACGATCGGCGAACTCTTCCCGGTCTCACACCACGACCGGGGCGAAGTCGTCCGCAAGGTCGTCGAACGGGTCGGCAGCCGGGGCGGCCGGCCACGCCACGCCGCCCACAGGGACCGAGCGCTCGGCCGACGGGGCGACGGCCGCCGGGTCGGTCGGCGGCGCGCTCCAGACCGCCGGCACCGCGACCCCCGGCGGGGCGAACACGTCGGCCTCCCGGACCGGTGCGAAGTCGGGCGCCACCGGGGGCGATGCCGGCTCTTCCGCGAACCCGAACGTGGAGACCCACGACCCGCCGTTCTCGAACAGGATGCTCAGCGTGACCGAGTTCACCGTCCCGGTGTCGCCCCGGGTCGAGTCGGACACCCGGAATTGCCACGTCCCGGTCGCGGTCATGCCGTCGAACGTCGAGAGCAACCCCTGCGGCTGGAACGCCCCGTTGAACGGAGCCGAGCCGTTGCTGATCGAGACGGCCGCCTCGTCGTCGAACGTGGTGACCTGGAAGTTGTCCCCGGACCCGCCGACCCGGTTGGCCAGGGTGATCTGCGTACCGTTCGGGGAACGCAGGTACAGCCGCAGGTCGCGGTCGAAGGTGTGGGTGATGTCCACCGTCACGTCGATGTCCGCGATCGCTTGCCCGCTAACGCTGATCGGGACGGTGGTCGTCTTGCGGTCGTTGATTGCATAGTCGGTGCCGTTGGTAAACGTCTGTCGCCCGGCCGGAGGAGGCGGAGGCGGGGGCGGCGGAGGAGGCGGCGGAGGAGGAGGTGGTGGCGGGGGCGGCAGCCCGGCCAGCGCTGCCTCCAGGTTGAGCATCCCCCCGGTGACGGTGATCCCATTCAGGGCGGCGATCGGCCGGACCGTGGACAGGATGCGGTCGATTGCCTGCGAGTAGGTCATGCCGGGGTTCGCGTCCAGCAGCACGGCCAGTGCACCGACGACGTGCGGGGTGGCCATCGAGGTGCCGCTGAAGGTGGCGTATCCGTCGTTGCGGACGGTGCTGAGGATGCTCGACCCGGGGGCGCCGAGGTCCACCGTCGTCGCCCCGTAGCTGGAGTAGCTCGCCCGGTTGTCGGAGCGGTCGGTGGCCGCGACTGCGACCACGTTGTCCTCGGGGTAGTTCGACGGGTAGTTGGCCGTGAGGTCGTTGTTGGAGGCGGAGTTGCCGGCCGCGGCCACGAAGATCGACCCCGCGTTGCGGGCGTTGACGATGGCGTCTTCCATCGTCGAACTGTACCCGCCGCCGCCCCAGCTGTTGTTCGTGATCTTGGCGCCTTCCATCGTCGCGTAGTTCAGGGCCACGACCGCATCGCTGGTGTCCCCGTAGCCGTTGGCGCCGAGGAACTTCAGGGGCATGATCTGGGTCGTCCACGCGACGCCGACTACGCCGGTCCCGTTGTTGCCGATCGCCCCGATCGTCCCGGAGACGTGGGTGCCGTGGTCGTGGTCGTCGATCGGGTCGTTGTCGCCGTTGATGAAGTCCCATCCGACCAGGTCATCGACGTAGCCGTTGCCGTCGGTGTCGGCCCCGTCCTCCCAGCCGCTGGAGTTGTTGAGCAAGTCCCCCGCGTCGATCCGGCTGTTGCCGTTCAGGTCGGTGATCTTCCCGGCCCCCTGGTTGGCCGCGTCGTTCAGGTCGTAGAAGGTGATCCGCCCGTCTCCGTCCAGGTCGGTGAGGTTGAGGCGGATCGAAGATGGGATCTCGGCCTGGTTGATCCAGATGTTCTTGTACAGGTCATTGTGCCGGTAATCGACGCCTGTGTCGATGACGCCGACTACAGTCTGGCCGGTGCCGTGGGCGGTGGCCCAGCCTTCAGGGGCGTCGATGTCCGCGTCCGGCTTACCGCCGCTCTGGCCGGTGTTGTTCATCCCCCACAGCGACCCGAACGACGGGTCGTTCGGGGTGTCACTGACCCCGACCGTGAAGTCCGGCTCAGCGAACCGCACGCCCGGGACCGCCGCGAACGTGGTGATCGCATCCCCGACCGCGACGCCGCTGGCGAGGTCTATCCGGTAGGTGCCGGCCCCGAGCGGACTGGCGCTGGCGACCAGCGGCGAGCCGGTCACGGCCGCGAGAGCGGGGCCGGCCGGGCCGGTGAACGTGACCAGTACCTGGCCGGACTCGAACGCCGCGGCCGGTGTGATGCGGTCTTCGAGAGGCTCGACCCGCAGGCGACCGT
>DASSAT010000562.1:0-2635 GCA_035699305.1 Fimbriiglobus sp.
CGGCTCGGAACTAATCCCAGCCGCGACCGTCAGGGAGCGGTCTGCGCCGTTACCGCTCCATGACGGTCGCGGCTCGGATCTAATCCGTCAGCCGCTGGCGGATCGACGCCCACACGTCGGCGATCACTTTCTGGGCCGCGGCCTGGATCAGCCCGCGCGGCACCAGCTTGAGCAGCCCGCCCAACTCGGTCACGTCGCTGACCCACTTCACCGCGGTGCCGCCGCCGTCGGCCGGGCCGAAGTCCAGCCGGGCGTCCACCGTGCTCCTGGCCCCGACGCTGGTGCTGACGATCCGGTAGCGGACCTGCTCGTCGGCCGACCGGCCGAGCACCTCGGCCGTGGTGTCCAGGTTGCCGGCCATGAACGCGAACTTCGGCCGCACCTTCCACGCCGCCCGGTCCGGGTCGGTCTGCGTGACCTCGGCCTCGGGCAGCGCCCGGGCCAGCCACCCGGCGTCGGAGAGCTTGGCGAACACGTCGGCCGGCGCGACCGGGAACGATTCGACACCTTCGAAGCGGATCATGGAAAAAAACTCCCGGTCCGGCAACTGGGCAGCCTAGGGATTATACGACTAGCTGGACGGTCTCTCGCCGAGCCGTCCGCCGGAAAAACTCGCCGGGAGTGGCGAGCCGATCCGCAGATCGCCTCCTATTGTTCTGTGTGACGCGCCGGCGGCCCTCTATATTACCCCCCCGGCTGACTTTTGCGTCGGCCGTTGTTACCGGGAGTCGATCCATTTCCGCAATGAACCCCTCGGCCCTCCGCCGGATGGCCGTCCCCCCTGCCTCGCTCCCCGCGATCGGTCTCACCACGGCGGCCGCCCCCGGCCGCCCGGCCGGTTCGAAGCGCCGGCGCCGCCGGAGCGTCCGGGCCTACCTGGCCCCAGCCGCGTTCCTCGGGCTGCACCTGGCCGCACTCGCCGTGTTCTTCGTCCCGATCACCTGGACGGCGGTCGGGCTGTGCGCCGCGTTCTACGTTCTGCGGGTGTTCGGCCTGACCGCCGGCTACCACCGGTACTTCGCCCACCGCGGGTTCAAAGCGACCCGGTGGTTCCAGTTCGTCTTGGCCTGGCTCGGGGCGTCGGCGCTGCAGCGCGGCCCGATCTGGTGGGCCGGGCACCACCGCCTGCACCACAAGCACTCGGACACCGAGGACGACCCGCACTCGCCGGTCATCCGGTCGATCTGGTGGGCGCACGTCGGCTGGGTGCTCTCGCCGAACTACTCGGACTCCGGCTGGGACCAGATGAAGGACTGGAAGAAGTACCCCGAGTTGCGGCTGCTAGAGCGGTTCGATGTCGTCCCGGGCGTCCTGCTCGGGGTCTTCTGTCTTTTGGTCGGCGGGGTGTCCGGGCTGGCCTGGGGCTTCCTGCTGAGCACCGTGCTGGTGTACCACGTCACCTTCTTGGTGAACTCGGCCTGTCATCTGGTCGGCGGGCGGCGGTTCGCCACCGGCGACGACAGCCGCAACAACTGGTGGGTGGCGCTGCTGACGTTCGGCGAGGGCTGGCACAACAATCACCACCACTACCCGTCGGCGGCCCGCCAGGGGTTCCGGTGGTGGGAGGTGGACGTGTCGTTCTACGCCCTCAAGGGGCTGAGCTGGGTCGGGGTGGTCTGGGACCTCCGCGAGCCGACCCCCCGGGCGCTGGCCGCCAAGCCGGCCGCTCCGGACGCAGAAGCGATGGCACGCGGATGACGAAGACGAATTCACCGCAGAGGGCGCAGAGGGCGCGGAGAAAGAAGCGAGTTAAAGCAAGGCAGTCTTTAACTCTGTCTTTGTCTTTCACTCCGCGCCCTCTGCGCCCTCTGCGGTGAATTCTATGTCTCCCCCGGCAGCTGCAGCTCCGGGAACACGTCGCCCGGCAGGCCGGCGGCCCGCATCGACTCGGTCAGCTTCTTCACCGCCGCGAACCGGTAGTTGGCCACCTGCTGCTCGGAGACGCCCAGGAACTCCGCCACCTGCCAGTTCGGCCAGCCCTTCACGAATAGCAGCTCCAGCACCTCGATCCGCTTGTAGTCGCCCTTCTGCTGGAAGGTGCGGATCACCTCCCGCAGCCCGCGGCTGACCGCCTCGTGCTCCAGGTCCAGCCGCTCCTTGCTGCGGGCGATGCTCGACGCCGCCCGTTGCCGGCCGTCTGGTTCGTTGCCCATCATCTCCTCGTCAGCGTCGGACCCGGCCGAGTACGGCCGGCGGCCGAGCTTGCGCAGCTGGTCCGTGACCTTGTGCGAGGCGATGGTGAACAGCCAGGTCTGGAGGTCGCGCTTGTCGTCGAAGTTGGCCAGGCTGTTGAGGAAGCCGACGAAGGTTTCTTGCACCACGTCGTCGGACGCGGAATGGTCGCGCAGCCGGCGACGGACGTAGGCCCGCAGCCGGCCCTCGTACCGGTGGACCAACTCCTCCCACGCGGCCGCGCACTTCGCCCCGCCGGCCCGGATGTCCTGGATCAGTAGCCGGTCGGACTCGGAAGACATGCAGTGGCCCCGGTTAGACGCAGGGTGCGGCTAACCGTCCACTGTACTACGCCGGGGCTGGCCACGCCACGGCGGCCGGCGTCTGGTTCCCCTCTCCCCGCTGGGTGCTATGTTGAAAACCTCGTCGTCGGGTGGCTCTGTCTTCAGCCCGAAGGGCTGGG
>DASSAT010000563.1:0-5420 GCA_035699305.1 Fimbriiglobus sp.
CCGCCCCGGTCAGCAGGATCACGTTGTTGTTCAAGAGCGGCCGGTACTCCAGGCCGGTGCTCAGGTCCGTCCCCAGTTCCCGGTCGATCCCCGGCTGGAAGGCGAACGTCTCCAGCACCTTCGTCTTGTCGAACCACAGGAAGTTGCAGTTGTTGATCGACCGCAGCTTCGGGGTGATCTCGAAGTCCACCCCGGCGTTGACCAGGAACAGCCCTGGGTTGACGTGGTTGGCCTGCCCCTGGATCTGGCTCGACCGCAGGTTCGGGATCAGGTTGGTGCGGGTCGCAAGGTTCACTCCGAACAGCTGCACCCCCTGCCGCTGGAAGTAGCTGAACTGCCCGCCAGCGAAGTTCGGGTTCGCCAGGATGGCGTCGAACCCCCGGGCGTGGCTGTTGTTCGGGTCGCCGTCCCCGGACGAGTAGAAGACCGACGTGCGGAACCGCGCCCAGTCCCGGTCGTAGGAGAGTTCGACCGCCGCCATCTGGGCGGACACGTCCTGCGCCTGGTTGGCGATCGGGTTGAGGCTGTCCCGGCCGAGCACCCAGTAGAAGGCGTGCGACACGTTGTACCGGCCGATGTGCCCGTCCCCGGCCAGCCCGAGGTAGGCGGTCTGGACCCGGTGCGGCCGGAACACCCCGGCCGGGTCCGGGCGGACCAGGAACCGGTTGCGGTCGTAGAGCACGCTCGGCTGGTCGTCGTTGACGTGGACGCTGGCCGCCATCGTGTACCCGGGGAAGACGAAGTCCTGCACGTAGTAGTTGGCGACCGCCACGTTCTGGTTCCGGTCGTGGAAGGTATTCAGCCCGCTGTTGGTCTCCTTCTCGAGTTGCTCGGTCCAGACCAGGTTGAACTGCTCGCGGTTGCCGCGGCGGGTGCCGAACGTGCGGACCATCAGGTTGGTGTCGGAGTAGACGAACCCGCGGAAGTCGCTGGTGAACGGCTGCGACCCGACCCGGGCGGAGACGAAGTCGTACTCGGCGCCGAGGTCGGCGAGCTTCACCTCGCCGAAGAACTCTTGCAGCGCGAACCACGTCCGCCCGCGGGTCAGCCCCTTGAGCACGTCCGGGCTGACCACCGCCAGTTCCTCGACCGACAGGTAGTTGAAGTTGACCACCCCGGTCAGCTTGACCCGCCAGTCGATCGGCTTGAACGCGGCGTCGCCGTGGAAGAGGTCGGCGGACAGGCTCAGGAAGTTGTTCGAGAAGAACTGGTTCGGTCGGCCGAAGAACTCCTCGTGGAACGGCCGGGCGGTGCTCTCGAACGGGGTGGTGGCGGTCGGCAGTTGCCGGGCCTCGAAGACCGACAGCGAGCTGACCGTCAGGTTGAGGAACGTATGCTGGCCGATGATCGGGTAGTCGCCCTTGAGGACGTTCTGGGCGTAGGGGTCGGCAAGCCGGCCGAGAACGTAGGGGTACTGGTCCAGGAGCGGGTGGCCGCGGCCGTAGCGGTCCCACTCGGGGAAGCCGATCCGCCAGCGGTCCTCGACCGGGACGAAGTCGATGTTGGCGGACACGGACGGAACGACGCTGCTGCGGCCGGTGAACCCGGAGGGCGGGTCGGTGAGCGTCTCGACGAAGGTCGGTTCGGGGGGTGCAGTGGGCAGCGGCGCGTCCGGTCCGACCGGGCGGTCCAGCGCCCGTGGCTCGGACGGCGGTGGGTCGGTGGCGGGGCTTGCGCCGGCCAAGACCCAGAGTGCGAGCAATCCGCCGACCGCCCGGACCCGGTTGCCGAGGCCACCCGTCATCGCGTCGGTCTCGCGGGCCGGTCCGGGCGAGCCACCCCTGAGCGCTCCGCGGACCGTACCTCACGTTATCGACCGTGCGGTGTCAAGACTTGACGGCTGTAGGGGATAGGCCGGGCCGAATTTGTGCGGCAGCGGGATTCGGGTTGACCCCCGGCGGTGCCGCCGACCGAAGAGACGCCGGATACCCGGGCACGGAGGCGCGGTCATGAGGCGGACGCTCGCGGTGGCGCTGGCGCTCGGGGTAGCCGGGGCGGTCCGGGCGGGGGACGAGGACCGGACGCACCGGTTCCCGTCGCTGGCGGTCCACACGCACGAGCGGGCCGGCTATCCGCGGCAGGTGTCGAAGCGGGCGGCGCCGGGTCGGACGCCAGCGTACACCGGGGGCTATGTCGGCGGCGGTCGGCTGGCGATCTTCCCGCGCAAGCCGGACGGCCGGGACGCGCGTTCCGACGGCACCTGGGGCTGGGACTACGTTGGGTTCGGTCGTCGGCCGGGGCGGGTGTTCCTGGACTGGTGGCACGACCGGCCGAAGCAGCCGCAACCCGGCCCGTACAAGACCGACGGCCCTCACGTCCCGGACGTGATCGCCCTACATCCAATCAAGCGGTTGGTGGAGGGCAAGCACGACGAGCACAAGCCCGCCGGCCACGGGGGCAAAGAGTAGGCTGTTGGGCTGCCGTCACACGGACCAGTCTTCGATCATCACACCCGGAACCCGGCGAAAGTCGCGGACGTTGTTCGTCACGACCGTGGCCCCGAGTTCTTTCGCGAGCGCCGCAATCGTTAGGTCCATGCGACCCACGTTTAACCGCTGCCGTATCAATTGGTCCACCTCGTCCAGTACTCGTTCGGTCGGGGCCAGTACGGGAAACCGGCCGAGAAACATCGCCGCTTTCGCCAGGTAGTCATAGGTCAGCGCCCGTTGGGCGTTCGTGCGGGCGGCTCGGAGTTGCTGATACCACCCGCCGAGGACTTCTTCGACATTCACTGCGGTGACTGCTACGGTGTCGCCGGCGTGGGCGGCCAGAGATGCGGCGACCCGCGGATGGCCGCGCTGGAGGAGGGTCAGGGTCGTCGTATCGAGCAGATAGACGGACATCACTCCGCGTCCGGCGCGGCGTTGTGCAGCCGCCGATACTCCTCGACCGCGCGGACGTGGTCCTCGAACAGCGGGTGCTCGCCGACGGCCTTGGCGGCGGCGAGGATGTCGGCGACGGCGGACCGGGTGAGGACGCCGAGCGACCGCCCGGCCGGGTCGGTCAGTTCGACGACATTCCCGGCCGCCGCCAGTTGGGCGAGCAACGCCGGGTCGGTGACGGTAACGGTCATGGTGGCTTCCCCCATCCCAGTGCATGGTACGCGGCGTGCGCGGGACTCGCAACCGCGGCCGGGTGTTCCGGGACTGGTGGCACGACCGGCCGACTTGGCCCGCAGCGGAAGTGTCTGATGCCGTCATTCGCCTTTGGCGTTTCCTCGACATAAGCGGCCCAGCGCAACCCAGAAGCCGCTGGGGGGCGGAGGGGCGGCGCGGGCCGCGGCCAACTCCATGACTCGATCGCCGGTCAGGCGGTGGGCGGCGTCGTGCGGGCAGGCGTAGACGCACCGCGGGCCGGTCCGCGACCCGGCGCACAGGTCGCAGTTCACGGCTTTCAGCCGCGCGCGCCGGGTCGGGGGTTCGCCGTCCGGGGGCGCACCCGGCACCTCCTCCGGCCGTGGCCACTCGGACGGCGGCACCTCCCACTCCCGGCCGTCCTCGCCCCGCTCGACCATGTGGATGCTGCCATACGGGCAGTTGTGGGCGCATAGCCCGCACCCGATGCAGTGGTCGTCGATCCGCACCTCCAGCGTGAACCCCTCGCGGTGGATGGCGTCCACCGGACAGCCAGTCAGGCAGTACGGGTCGTGGCACGACCGGCAACTGACCGCCACCAGGAAGTGCCCGAACCGCGGCCCGTCCCGGACCACCCGCGTCACCCCGCCGTGCGAGTCGGCGCACGCCCGCACGCACTCGTCGCAGCGGGTACACTTCTCCAGGTCCAGCACCAGCAACTCCTGCCCCTGGTAGAGACCGAGTTCGACGTAGCGCCGGGACAGGTCGTCGGTCATGGGCGGTCCCGCGAGAGGAGTTCGACGCACCGCCGCCGCAGCGCGTCCCGGATGTCCGCGTTGGCCGGGTCGTCGAGGAAGGCGTCGAACACCTGGCGCGGGATCATCACTAGCTCGACGTGGTCCAGGGCGGTGCAGGTGGCGGTCCGCAGCCCGCGGCGGACCGGCCGGCCGACCGCCTCCTCCAGCTCCGACCACGACCGGGTGAGTACCGCCACTTCGCCGAAGCTGTCGCCCTGTTGCAGCGGCTCGCGGTCGGCCGGCCCGGCCGGCGTGGCGACCTCCACCCGCACGAAGCCGAGCCGGATCAGGTAGAAGTTGTCGGCCGGCTCCCCCTCCCGGCAGATAACCTGTCCCGGGGCCGCCCGGACCAGTTCGACCGGGAACTGGGCGCGGATCGCCGCGACCGCCAGCCCGCTGGTGGCGGTCGCCCGCAGGTCCGGGTCCAACGACTGGGCGATGTGTTCGACCAGCCGCGCGATCCCCTCGCCCCCCTGAAGGGCGGCGAAGAGAGGACTGCGTGTCACCAGCCGGGGGAGGAACTCGCGGACCGCCCGGCGGGCGTAGCGGCGGTCGAGCATCTCCCGGTTGCCCGGGTCGCGGAGCAGGACGTGCAGGACGTTGCGGTCGATCTCCAGCACCCGGCCGGCCTCGACGCCGATGAGGGTCGCGTTGCGCCGGGTGTGGGACATCGGACTCATCTCCCCGATCACGTTGGTCGGGTCCGGGTTCTGCAAGCCGATCGGGTTGCCGTACCGGCCGCGCGGGAGTTTCCGAATGGCCGTCTCCAGTGCCTCCCGGTACTGCGGCGGCACCGACTGGGCCGTCGCCCCCCGGCGGCAGACCGCCAGCCGACCGGACTCGACCACGAACGCCGTCGTCCCGTACTCCCCCTCTTCGGCAATCACGTCCCCGGGGCGGACCGTCCGCCGGCGGACCGCCCCGCGGTTCCACTCCAGGAACGCCTTGGACATCCGGGCGAAGAGCCGGTGGGTCACCAGTTCCGTGGCCTCGACCGGGACGGCCTCGGCGAGGTGGTCGCCGCCGGAGAGGACCGCCGTCAGCCGCTCCGGGCTGACGTCCATCACTCGGTACTGGAAGGTGATCGCACCGGTCGGGCAGGCTGTCATGCATTCGCCGCACGCCCGGCAGCTCGACTCTGCCATCGGCAGCCCGGCCAGGTCGAACGCGATCCGGGTCGAAGCCCCCTTGCCGGACCGGCCGATCACCCGGAACGGCTTCACGTCGCTGCACGCGCGGATGCACCGATCGCACAGGACGCAGCTGTTGTGATCGACCACGAACGGCGGGGCGGCCGTCAGCCGGTCGCGCTCCTGCGGCCCGAACGTCCGCGGGTCCGTCCGGGCCGCGTCCGGCACGCCCGCGACCCACCCGATCAGCAGTCGCTCGTCGTAGGGCTTCGGGGCGAACCGGGGGGGCGCCGCCCCTTGCACCCGGTTGCGGTCCTCCTTGTCCCGGTCGGTCGGGGCGTCCTCCGGGTGGGCCAGCCAGCTCGCCCACAGGACGCCCTTGAGGTCGGCGGTGTTCTGTTGGGCCATGGTCTGCCGGG
>DASSAT010000564.1:0-9863 GCA_035699305.1 Fimbriiglobus sp.
GTATCCGGCCCAGCGCGGTAAACGTGCCGTCTTCACCCCGAAGGGGTGGGAGTCCTCAGCCCAGGGCAACGCCCTGGGTCGGCGGCGACAACCGACCCCCCAGCCCGAAGGGCTGGGACACGGAAGACCTTCCGCTCAATCCCACACGTATCGCTCGTCCCACTCGATCCCGTGACGGTGGAGCAGTTCGCGGAACTCGTCCTGGAACGATACCGCCCGGTGATGCTCCTCCTGATTCGCAATGTATGCCACTACCCGCGGGACATTCGACGGGCTGATCGAGAACGCCCCGTACCCGTTCTGCCAGTAGAACCCGGGGTGGACGTTCGCCTTGGCCCACTTCGACGACTCCTTCTTCACCTCCTCCACCGCCTTGCTCAGTGAAAGGGTTCGCGCCAGCACGAAGAGCAGGTGGACGTGGTCCGCCACCCCGCCGACGATCACCACCGGGCAGTCGATGGCGTTGAGCGTGCCGGCGAGGTAGGCGAATGTCCGGTCGCGACGATCGGCCGCGATGAACGGTTCGCGGTTCTTGGTGCTGAACACGAGATGGACCAGAACCCGCGCAAGGGATTGGGGCATGGCAACGATCTCGTGTCCCAGCCCTTCGGGCTGGGAAGGTTTGGGACGCGGTTGACCCCGGGCGTTGCCCGGGGCTGAGGACTCCCAGTCCTTCGGACTGGAAACCCACCGGGGTTGGCCTCGATTTGCTGGACGGCCGCCTGGACCGCGCTCCGGAACCGCGCCTCGGCCGCCGAGCTACGGCGAGCGTACCAGCGACAGGTAGCGACGAACTCCGCCGCAGCCAGTCGGTGGAACGAGACGAGGACGCTCACCGCATGTCCCGGACCTGATCCCAGGGGATCAGGACCGACGGGTCCCGGCGGGCTTCCTCGGCCCGTCGCTCCAGTTCGGCGGCGAACTCCTCGTCGGTCATCCGGTCGATGGCCGACCCGGGCGGGTCGAGGGCGTCGAGGAGCCGTTCGACCAACTCCGCCCGCTCCTCGTCGGGTAGCCGAAGGACTTGCGCCAGCAGCTCGTCGGCGTGCGGGGACACGACAGCCCCTCCGCGGGTCGTGGCTTGAGTCATTGAATCGTAGCCGTCGATGACCGGCCGGACAATCCGATCCGGCTGTCTGACTCTGGACTCCAGACCAAGGACCAGAGACCATAGACACAGAACCCTTGCGCCCGGGGTCAACCTGTGGTACGGAGTGGTCGTCCACGGCCGTCGAGAACGCCCCATGTCCACCGACCCGCGACCCAAGCGCCCCGACGACGCCACCGCCACCGCCGAGGACGGCCCGCCCGGCGAGGACAGCATCTTCGCCGACGGGCCGCTGCCGGAGTTGCCGGCCGTCGCCGAGTCGGACGGCCCGCTCGCCCGCCGCCGTGCCGACATCGAAGACAAGCAGACGACCGTTGGCCGCGTCCTCGAAGACCTCGGCTGCGAGGCGGCGATCCTGTTCATGCCGGCCCACGTCGCCTGGTTCTGCGGCGGCATCAACGTCCGCGGGCTGATCGCCGACGCCGAGCGGCCCGGCATCTACACCACCGGCCGCGGCCGCTGGCTGGTCTGCGCCAACGCCGACACCCAGCGGCTCTTCGACGAGGAACTCGACCGGCTCGGGTTCCAGCTCAAGGAGTGGCAGTGGTCGGTCGGCCGGGCGGTGCTGCTGGGCGAACTGGTCGCCGGCAAGAAGATCGCCGCGGACCGGCCGTTCCCCGGCATCCAGATGCTCAACGACCGGCTGCGGCCGGAGCTGCGGCCACTGGCGGCGTCCGACCGGGAGCGGTATCGGGAACTGGGCCGGGCGGTGGTCCACGCGGTCGAGGCGACGGCCCGGACGATGGCCCGCGGCCAGACCGAGGAGGAGGTGGCCGGCCAGGTGGCGCACCGGCTGTACCACCGCGGGGTCGAGGCGGACACGATCAGCGTCACTGCCGACGGCCGCGGGGCGACCTACCGCCGGGCCGGGTTCACCGACGCCGCGGCGAACGCGACGTGCGTGATCCAGGCGACCGGCACCCGGGACGGGCTGTACGTCACCGCGAGCCGCACGGTCTGCTTCGGCCGGCCGGACGAGGCGTTCCGCAAGGAGTACGACACCGCCTGCCGGCTGAGCGGCGTCTACCGGTCGCTGAGCGCGCCGGGCGGGTCGGTCACGGCGGCTGGCGAGGCGGGGCGGTGGCTGACGGCGGAGTCGTCGTTCGAGTACGAGTGGCGGCACACGCCGCCGGGGTATGGGGCGGGGTGGTTCGCGGCGGAGGAGCTGCGGCGGGCCGGCCACGAGGAGAAGTTCGTGGCGAACCAGGCGGTGGTCTGGCAGGCCCGGGTCGGCTCCGCGGCGGTGGTGGACACGGTGCTGGTCGGCGAGGACGGCCCGGTCGCGGTGACACCGCCGGAGGGCTGGCCGTTCAAGCGGGTACGGATGCAGGACCGCGTCTGCGACGTGCCCGACCTGCTGGTCCGCGAGGGGTGACGCCGGCCCGACGGCACCGGCTCTTGGTGCGGACGGGACACCTTCACGCCTTCAGCCCCAACTGCTTGTGCTGGGCGGCGACGGCCGCTTGATACCGGGCATACGCCTCCTCGTCCCGCCGGCAGCTCACCCCCCGGTACACCACCGCGAACGCCCGCCGGTGCCGGGCCGCCGACCGGTTCGGGTCCGCCCGGTGGATTGTGTTCCCGTGGTGCGCCACCGCGTCCCCCGGCCGCAGGTGGACCGCCACCTCCCGCTCCCGGTCGGCATCGCCGCAATCGCTGATCCCCTGCGAGAATCCCAGCACGTTCGACCGGCCGTGCGGGCGGACACCGAGCCGGTGCGACCCGCGGACGTACCGCAGGCAGCCGTTCTCCTCATCCACCTCGTCCAGGGCCAGCCAGATTGTCGCCACGTTCGGCGGCACCAGGTTGAAATAGTAGTTGTCCTGGTGTGGCGGGGTCGGGCTGTCGGACCCCGGCGGCTTGTTGAACCACTCCGGGGCGTCCGCCGTCACCTCCTCCCCGACCAGCGCCACCGCCAGCGCCCGCCACGCCGGGTGCCGGGCATAGGTGGCGAAGAACGGGTCCGCGTCCATGTGGTGGAGCTGCTTGAGCGTCTCCGGCCGCGACCGGTCGAGGTAGAAGGCGCTGGCCTCCGGCATCCGCGGCACCACCTCCCGGACGTACCGGTCGAGCTGGCTCCTCAGTTCGGCCAGGGCGTCGGCCGGGAGGAACCCGCGGACGACGGTGAACCCGTCGCGGTCGTACTCGATCTTGCGGCCGGAGAAGGACATGTCGCGCGTCCTGGCACCACGGTCGGGGAGACAGGAAGCGTACCCGTGGCGGCCGCGATTTACCACCCCCTCACTTCAGCCGGAACACCAGATCCCCCTCGTGTTTCTCCTCGTCCATCGGGCGGCCACCGTCGTCCTTGCGGTCGCGGCCGACGCTGTAGAGCACCAGCCCACCATCCGTTCGCTTCAGCCGCAGCGGCCGGCCGTCGTAGGGGTCCGGCGGCACCTCCGCGATGAACTCCGGCACCAACTCGGACAGCTTCTCGGGGTGCTTGCCGTGCTTGGCCTTGTACGCGGTCGCGGCCAGGGCGAGCCGCGCCAGCCCGCGGGTGGCGTCGCCGTCGAGCGCGGCGTACAGGACCCTGTACGCGGCGGGCAGTAGCAGCCCGGACAGCACGCCGCCGCCGCGGGTGGCGCGGATCACCTTGTCGTGCTCCTCGAACCCGTCCAGCGCCGCCGGGGTCGGCCTGGCCGCGTTCTCGCGCATCGTCCGCATGTGGTGGCGGTAGGCGGCCAGGTCGCCCTCCAGGAAGAAGACACGGTAGACCGGCGAGTCCAGCAGCGCCTCTCCGAACGCGTTCATCGGGGTCTGCTCCTGCAACTCGGGCGAGCCGCGGGCCTGGCCGGTGGCGAGCATGACGATCGCGGCCATCCCCCACGCCTCCTCCATCGCGAACGTCCGCCGCAGGAACTCGCGGAACGGCTCGCCCGTGCCGGCGGGCAGCCGCGTCACGTTCTTGGGCGGTGCCAGCGCCAACACGTCCTCCAGCGCTTGCGCCCCAATCCGCTCGATCTTGACCGCCGCGAGCAGGTCGATCATCAGCGGGTAGCGGATGTGCCGCGCGATGCCGAAGATGGCGGCCACGTCGTCCGCCGCGCCGTCGCCGTCGCCGCGGGACGCCCGGGCCAGCGCGTCGTAGGCGAGCAGGACGGCGGCGTGCCGCAGGCCGGCCAGCTCCGGCAGCGGGACGTCCACCGGCGCGGTGTCGCCCGACCAGTCGCGGTCGAAGGCGCAGTACGGGATCGCGGCCGCCTCGCGCAGCAGCGCCAGCCCGCGCTGCTGGCTGTCCAGGAACTCCTTCTGCTCGCGGTCGGCCGGGTCGAACGCCGTGCGGTCGTAGTGCTTCGGCCAGGGCGTGGCCTGGTCGCGCAACTGCGCGGGGAGCTGCTCCGGCGGCGGGGCCAGGGCGGCGAACGCCCGGAGGTAGACCGGCGCCGCGTTCGGCTCGCCCGTCGATCGCGGCGTGGCCAGGGCCATCGCCCGCGCCCCCGCCTCGACCCGCACCGCGGCCAACTGGGACTTCACCGCCACGTCCAGGTTCGACACGGTGACGGCGGTGAGGACCGCCGCCGCGGCGAACGCCACCGCAAGCGACCGCACCGGCCACGCCCGCTCACCGACCGCCCGCAGCCCCGACGGCACGACGACGAGCGACCCGACCACGAACGCGGCGGTCCACCCGATCGCGGCAAGATACTGCCCGAGCGAGACGGTCCCCATGCGGTTGAGCAGGCTCATCCCGTACACGGTGAACGCGGCGGGGACGGCCACCACCAGCACGACCGCCGCGGGCACGGCCCAGCGGACCGGACCGCTCCGCCGGCGCGACGCCCACGCCGCGGCCAGCGCCACCAGCAGCAGCGCCGCGGTCAGGCTCTCGATCAGCACTAGCGCACGTCCCATCGCTCGGGCTCCCGGTACGGGTTGAGGTCCACGGTCGGGGTCAGGCCGGCGCCCGCCCGGTAGAGCAGCGCCTGCCGTCGGAGTTCGCGCTCGGGCAACTCGGGCGCCGCCGCGCGCAGTCGGTCCGCCGTCGCGTCGATCTGCCCCGGCTCGATGCCCGCGGTCAGTCGCCAGTCGGCGCTGCCGGCCACGCTCATCGACAGGTTGATGCCAACGAGGACCGCGGCGGCGAGCGCCGCCCACGACCGCCACGAGGCGGCGACCGGTCGGGGGCGTTGGGCCAAGCGGGCGACATCGAGAACGCGCGGCCCGAGGCCTGTTGACGGCGCGACCCGCGGGCGGTCGGCCAATCGGCGTTCCAGCGCGGCGAGGTCGGCCGGCAGTTCGGAGTCAGACATCGGCGGTCCCCCCTAGGGCGTCGCGCAGCTCGGCCAGGGCGTAGCGGTAGCGGCTGGCGGCGGTGTTCGGACTGATGCCGAGCACGGCGGCGATCTCGCGGAAGGTCAGCCCACTGTCGATCTTCAGGGCGATGACCTCCCGCCGGTCGGCAGGCAGCGCCGCCAGCGCCCGCTCCAGCCGTTCGTCCGCTGGCGTCCGCGGCTCCGGCGCGGCGAGCACGTCCGGGAACGGCCTCCGACGGTCCGCGTGGCGCCGCGCTGCCGTCTTGGCGGCGGCGTGGCGCAGGGCGGCGAACAGGTACGCCCGCAGGTTCTCGACCGCGGCCAGCGCCGCCCCGGCCTGGGCCAGCCCAACGAACACCTCCTGCACCGCGTCCTCGGCGTCGGCGCGACACCCGAGCAGCGCAGCGGCGACGCGGAACAGGGCGGCCCCGTCGCGGTCGTAGAGTTCGGCAAACGCCGCGTCCCGCCCCGCGGCGAGGCCGGCCAGGAGCGGGTCGCCGGGTGGTCCGTCCATTCCTGGGTCCTTGCCCGGAAGAGAGGAGCCGGGACAGCGAACGAATTGTCTCAAATCGCGAACAGAAGGAAGACGGCGAATCAGGTGAGGGCTGGAGAGCCAATTGAACTGATCAACCACACTTAAGCTGTGGGTATAATAGGAGCGGCGTCCCGTGGTCTCACGTCAGGGGCGCAGTTCAATGTGAGGCGAGTCCCGTGTACCAAACCGGCGGAACGATCAAGGAAACACTCGACGCGATCCAACAATCGAAGTTCGTTCTCCCGGCGATCCAGCGCGAGTTCGTCTGGAAGCCCGAACAGATCGCCCGCCTGTTCGACAGCCTGATGCAGGGCTACCCCTTCGGGACGTTCCTGTACTGGAAGGTCGATAAGTCCAACAGCAACAAGTACAAGTTCTACGCGTTCGTCCGCAACTACCACGAGCGAGACAACCCGCACTGTCCGCAGCTCCAGGCCTTCCACAACACCGACCTCACCGCCGTACTGGACGGCCAGCAACGGCTCACTGCCTTGAACATCGGCCTGTGCGGTTCGATGGCGTGGAGACTCCCGAACAAGTGGAAGAACAACCCGAATGCCTACCCGGAACGTCATCTCTACCTGGACCTCTTGGCGGATCTCGGCGACGCCGATGAAGGCGGCAAGAAGTATCGCTTCGACTTCCTGACCGAGGAGCGGGCGACCGCCGTGAATCCCGATGAGTGCTGGTTCAAGGTGGGCGACATCCTCGGGATGCAGGGCGGGCCGGCCATGCTTGCGTGGATCAACCAGAAACTCCCGCAGGACAAGCTGGACCGGGCGTTCGCCACGCTCTTCCAACTTTACCAGGTCGTTCACAACCTGAACCTGATCTCGTTCTACGAGGAGAAGAGTCAGAATTTGGAGAAGGTCCTGACTATCTTCATTCGCATGAACAGCGGCGGAACGGTGCTCTCCTACTCCGACCTCCTCATGTCCATCGCAGTGGCCCAGTGGTCGGGGGACGCGAGGAAGGAGATACACACCCTCGTCGATCAGCTGAACGCCACCGGGGACGGGTTCGCGTTCTCGCAAGACTTCGTTCTGAAGGCCGGCCTCATGCTGGCCGACGTCGGCAGTGTGGGCTTCAAGGTCGAGAACTTCAGCCGGGAGAACATGGAGATTCTCGAACGGCGGTGGCCCGATGTGAAGCGGTCCCTGAAGGTGGCCGTACTATTGCTGGCCAGATTCGGGTTCAACGAGAAGACGCTGCGTGCCGACAGCTCGATACTGCCCATCGCTTACTACGTCTGCCGGAGGCAACTCGACGAAAGTTTCATCTCCAAGGGCAGTCACTCCTCGGGCCGCGACGCAATCCGCACCTGGCTGATCCGCAGCCTCCTCAAGGCGTCCGGCATCTGGGGCAGCGGTCTGGACACGCTGCTCGCGGCGATACGGGATGTGATCGCGACGCACGGCACCGCCGCGTTCCCCGGCGATAAGCTACAAGAAGTCATGGCGAAGCGTGGGAAGTCTCTCCTGTTCACGGACGAGGAGATCGACGAGTTGGTCGATATGCAGTACGGGGACAAGCGGCTGTTCGCGCTACTGGCGCTAGTCTTCCCGTTCGTGGACGTGACCAACCACCACTTCCACATCGACCACGTATTTCCGTACTCCCGGTTCACGAATTCGAAACTGAAGAATGCCGGGGTGGCGGACGAAGATGTGGACGACTTCATGGAGTTGGCCAACTGCCTGCCCAACTTACAGTTGCTGGAAGGTGCCGAAAACGTCGAGAAGCAGGCGAAGCTTCCGGCGGAATGGATGGCCGAAGCGTACCCGGCGGAGTCCGTGCGGACGAACTACTGCGATAACTACCTGCTGAGCACAGTGCCGGAGTCAATTACAGAGTTCAGAACGTTCTACGAAGCACGTCGCAGGGCGCTCCGCTCTCGCATCGTGACCATCCTCGCTGCAAAAGGGGACAAGGCAGCACCGGGCGAAGAATCATCGCCGTGAGCGATCCAGACGACAGGCACGATCCTTTTGCTGTCGCAGACAGCATCGAAGGCAGACACCGAGAAAGAGCCCCCGCTGTCCGGTCGGCCCCCGCCCCGGTATGCTCTCACCGGGACCGCGTACCGGCCGGGCGGGGGGTGCCGTGTCCGACAAGCTCTGGCTGACCTGCCGCGACCCCGAGCGGATGCTCCGGGCGCTGCCCGACCCGCTCTCCGAGCGGAAGCTCCGGCTGGCCGGCGTCGCCGCCTGCCGCGCCGCCTGGGACCTGTTCACCGATGACCGCTGCCGGGCCGCCGTCGAGGTCGTCGAGCGGTTCGCCGACGCCACCGCCACCGAGGCCGAACTCGCCGACGCCGAGCAGCTGGCGTGGGTCGCCCGCGACCTGGCCATCGGCCCGCTGAGCGCCGCCCCCCGGCAGCATCGCTCCCGTCAGGGCCGGTGTACTTCCTGGGCGGCCTGCGCCCTGACCATCGCCTGGGACCGCACCCACCGCTCCCCCCAGCAGGTCCGCGAGGACGTGGTCGAGGCGCTGGCCTACCTCCAGAACGCCCGCCGCGGCCGCTACCGCGCCACCCGCAAGGCGCAAGTTCAGCTCGTCCGCGACGTGTTCGGCCACCCCTTCCGCCCCGTTCCCTTCGACCCCTCCTGGCGGACCGCCACCGCTCGCGGCCTGGCCCGGTCCGTCTACGCGGAGCGGGCGTTCGACCGGCTGCCGATCCTGGCCGACGCCCTCGAAGACGCCGACTGCGACAGCCCCGACGTGCTGGCCCACTGCCGCGGCGACGGGCCGCACGTCCGCGGCTGCTGGGTGGTGGACTTGGTGCTCGGCAAATCGTAGGTCGGGCCGCGTCGTCGAGGCCCGGCGGGGCGACGCGATCAAACGGTGTAGCTCACCCGCAGCTTGCCGCCCTTCGACTTGACGCCCGTCACCGACACCACGAGTCCGCCGACGCTGGACAGGTGCGTCCCGCCGCAGCCGACCGGCCGCGAGTCGCCGACGACCACTTCCCGGCTGCTGAACGGGTCGCCGATGACGCGCACGGGCAAGCCGGCCCGCACCGCCTCCGCCAGTGCGTCGAGCAACTTCGCCGCGACCTCCTCAGTGCTGGTGCCGTCGCCGGGGACGAACTCGACCCGCCCCTCGTCGGGCCAGTGGTGGCCGGCGACGCCTTGCAGTTTCGGGAACAGCTTCTCCACGACCGCCGCGATGAGATGCCCGGCTGTGTGCCACCGGGCGTTGAGCTGCCGCCACTCCGCGTCAACGACCAGTTCCACCGCGTCACCGATGGATAGTCCGTCGGTGGAGTCGAGGTAGTGGTTCACCTCGCCGCCGTCGGCGTGGGCAACGTGGGTGACGGCCCGGCCGCCGACAGTGCCGCGGTCGGCCTTCTGCCCGCCGCCCTGGGGGTGGAAGAGCGTTTCCGAGAGCTGCACGAGCGGCCGGCCGTCGTCGCCGATGTGGGTGATGGTCGCGGTGCCGGCGAGGTCGGCCGAGGCGAGGTAGCGCTTAACGGTCACGGGGGCCCTCTGTCTCTCCTCTCCCCACTGGGGAGAGGGGCCGGGGGTGAGGGGTCTTCGTGGCCGGAGCGGGACTGCCCCCATCCGTCGATCTTGTGTCGCACCTTGGGGTTTTCCTGAACCCCCGCAACGCAGGCCCGGTAGACCGTCTCCAGGGCCGAGTCCTGGTCGTCGAACACATGGGTGTTCCAGAACCGGATCAGCCGCAAGCCTTGCGACGCGAAGAATGCCTCGCGCACACGGTCCGACTCCCCATTGCCAAGGTGGGACTCGCCGTCCAGTTCCACGACCAGTCGAGCGACCGCGCAGTAGTAGTCGGCGATGTACGGCGGGATCGGGTGCTGACGGCGAAACCGGAACCCGGCCAGCCTGCGGTCGCGGAGGAGCCGCCACATGAGTTGTTCGGTCGGGGACGGCTCGTGGCGCATCTGACGGGCGAAGGCGATCAGGCGGGGGTCGGTGTGCATGCCGGACGCTCCCGCGGG
>DASSAT010000565.1:0-2485 GCA_035699305.1 Fimbriiglobus sp.
GGCCCTCCCCCCCAAGGGGGGAGGGAGGAAGAAAGCGGGGAACCCGATCAGTGGTTGAACCGGAACTCGGCCGAGGCGATCAGCGCCCAGACCACCTCCGGCAGCGCCGCCTTGTCGCTGCTGAGCACCGCGGCCACGTCGGACCGCTCCGCGTTGGTGGGCGGCCGGCTCAGCACACTCAGGAACAGCTCGTCTACAACGGCCCGCGGGTCGGAGAGCTTGCCGAGCCGGTCGGTCAGGTCGCCGGGCCGCGGGGCGATCATCCCGCGGATCGCGCCGCCGTGCTTGAGGAAGAGCGCCTGGTCCAGCGTGGCGGCCTCCGGGTCCTCCGGCTCGCCGGGCGCGCCGCCGAACGTCTTGCGAAAGGGGGCCGCCCGCGCCACCAGCTTCGCGTCGAGCGTCGCCTCGGCCGCGTAGCGGAAGAGGTCGCCGACGGCCGGCACCGCCCGCGGCGGCAGCTTCGCGTCGAACACCACGGCGGCCGGGTCTTTCCGCCCCCGCCGCTCGGCGTCGGTCTGGCCGGTCGCTTGCAGCACCGCGAACGCCAACTGCTCCGGCGAAAGCGGCTTGAGGGCGGCGACCAGGTAGCGGTCCGCGGGCACCTCCGTCAGCCCGGCCGGCGCCACGCTCGACCGCTGGTACGTCTTGCTCAGGGCGATCTCGCGGAGCAGCCAGCGCACGTCGTGCTTGTGCGCGACGAACTCCTCGGCCAGCAGGTCGAGCAGTTCCGGGTGCGACGGTGGGTTGCCGGAGTGGTCCAGGTCCAGCGGCTGGACCAGCCCGCGGCCGAGCATCAGCGCCCACAGCCGGTTGGCCGCGGTCCGGGCGAACGCAGGGTCGTCCGGGGCGGTGAGCAGCTTCGCCAGCAGTTGCCGGCGGCTGAACGTCGGCACCGGCCGGACGTTCTTCGTCGGCTTGACCTTGTACTCCTTCCCCTTGGCGAGCTTCGGCTCCGCGGCCGGCTCGCCGTCGGGCAGCCGCGGGCCGGTGGTCTTCTGCGTCTTAGTCCGGTCGAAGACGCTGACGAACGTCACGTCCCCCGGCTCGGCCTTCTCGGCGATGACGGCGTTGGGGTCGGCGGCGTTGGGGAACAGGTACGAGCGGTTCAGGAACGCCAGGATGCCGTGGAAGTGGGCCTGCTTGTAGTCGTCGATCTTCGGGTGGTCGTGGCACTGGGCGCACTGGAGGTCGCGGCCGAGGAACACCCGGCCGATGTCGCGGGTGACGAGGGTCGGCTCCAGGTTGCGGTCGAGGTAGAACTTCGCCGGCCCACGGCCTTCCGCGCCCACCCCGTCGGCCGACAGGATTTCCCGGGCCAGTTGGTCGTAGGGCTTGTTCGCCGCGAACGACGCCCGCAGGTACGCCATCCAGACGTCCCGCGGCACCTTCTCGTCCTTGCGCCGCTCCATGAACACCACGTCGAAGTGCTGCGCCATCCGCCGGGCGTACCCGGGACTCGTCAGCAGCCGGTCGATAAGCTTCGCGCGCTTGCCCGGCGACCTGTCCGCGAGGAAGGCGCGGGCCTCGGCGGCGGTCGGGATGGTGCCGGTCAGGTCGAGGTAGACACGGCGAAGGAACTCGGCGTCCGGGGCGAGGGGTGCGGCCTGCTTCTCGTAATCCGGGTGCCCAGCGGCGATGAGCTGGTCGATCCGCTCGTGCAGCGGGGCGGCCGAGGTCGTCGGCATCAGGGCGAAGGCAACCGCGAGGGCGGAGGCGGGTACGGGCATGTCGTGCGATCCTCGCCGGGGACTGTCGGGCGGGGAGGATGTCGGCGGGTCCGGCGCGGGCGACGGCCGGCGGTTCAGGCGGGATGATGAAACTGTGGCGTGTCGGCGGGTGATTGTCAAGTGTGAACTGCCGACGGCTCAGGCTCGATCCACTGCCGCTCCCGGACGGATGCGGAAAAGGCACTCACCACAAAGGCACAAAGGTCACACAAAGACACACAAAGGAAACAGAAGAACGGTCTTGCCTACCTTTGTGCCTCCTTTGTGTGATCTTTGTGCCTTTGTGGTGAACGCCTTGTCGGCGACCGACGGTTGACCGCGGCCGCCGGTCTGCGATCATGGTTCCGGCCCCCGCCCCGCATCCTGGAGACGGCTGTGACCCGACCCACGCTACTCGCCCTGCTGCTCGCCGTGGCCTCGCTCGGCTTCGCCTCGCGGCTAACTGCCGCCGACCTGCCGGCCCCGGTCGGCGCCCGCGTCGCTGACTTCACCCGGCCGGACCCGGTCGCCGGCAAGTCGTGGTCCCTGGCCGAGCAGGCCCGCGGCGCCAAGGCGACCGTGGTCGTCTTCCTCGCCACCGGCTGCCCGGTGAACAACGCCTACCTGCCGCGGCTCGCCGAACTGCATAAGTGGTTCGCTGGCGACGGCGTCGTCTTCGTCGGCATCAACAGCCACCCGGCCGACGACTCGAAGGCGGTGGCGAAGCACGCGAAGGAACACGCGATCCCGTTCCCGGTCCTCAAGGACGACGGGGCGAA
>DASSAT010000566.1:0-8802 GCA_035699305.1 Fimbriiglobus sp.
CGTCACCCAGACGGCCCAGTCCGGCCCCAGCCCGGCCAGCACCGCCGACAGCTTGTCCCGGCCGACCACCGGAGCCAGCCCGCCCTCGATCGCTTTCTTGAGGCCCGCCTTGCCGTCGGCCGGCAGGAATGCCTCGACCCCAGCCAGCAGTTTCGGGACGTTGATCCGACCGCCGACCGCCAGGATCGCGTCGTCTGGCACCGCGGCCCACAGTGCCGAGCCACCGGTCGAGAAGACCAGCTCGCGGACCTCCTTCGGCAACTTCTCCCGGTCAAACCGGGCCACCACCCCGAGCTCGAGGCCGTGCCCCGGCTGAGCGTATAGCGCGAGTCCGTCGGTCGCTGCCCACACCCCGGCGAACCGTTTCAGGAACGCCCGCTCGCCATCGTCCTTGGCGGCCTCCGCCTTGGCCGCCAGCTCCGCGTCGAACCCCCGCGGGTCGAACCAGCACACCGCGCAGTGCCCGGCGAGGCCGAGCGCCGCGATCCCGGCCGCCACCCGCGACGGCCTGTCCGCCGGGACCGCTGCTTGGTCGATCACGTCGCGGATCGCCTTTTCCTGGCCGGAAAAGGCGAGGATGCCGCCGCGGACGAGGTAATACTCGCGCTCGCCGGCGGCCTTCTCCCGCTCGAAGTATTGTTGCCCCCGGTACGTCATCGGGCGGACGGACTTGATCTCGCCCGACTTCGTTTGGAAGTCGTTGAGCTTCTCGACCAGCCGAGCGAGCAGGTCCGGCTTGCGGGCGTTGATGAACACCACCCCCGCCTCGGCCTCCGGCTTGCCGGGCGGGCCTGGCTGGTACGCCAACACGACCGCGTCCCCGATCACATCGTCTAGCAGTTGCTCGAAGCCGACCCCGAACTGGGTCTTGAGGAACGTCTCCAGTTGCTCGATCTTCGCCAGCTCGGCCGGGTCGGTGAGCTTCTTGCCCAGGGGGGACTGCTCCAGCCACTTCTCGAACGGCGACCCCTCGATGGCCTTCAGGTGGGTCCGCAGGTCGCGGACGACCAGACAGATGCTCGTGTCGGGCGGGACGAGCCACAGCACCTCGCCCACCGGGTCGGCCGCGCGGGCCGGGGCAGGTAACGCCGCCAGCGCGACGGCCGCCGCCCAGACCGCCGTGGGGAGTGGCAGAAGGAGTCGCCGGGTGGTGGTCATGGGTCGGTCGGTCCGAGTTAGAGCTTCGGCTTCGCTGGTGTGCCGAGGCCGACGTCGCGGAGGAACAGGTTGACCGCCCGACGGGTCTTGGCAGTCACAGGTTCGATCCCGGACCGGAGCGCCTCCGGCATCTCTGCAAGCGACTCGGCGGCCGGCTCGATCCCGGGCAGGGCGGTCGGCACCGATATCGACTCGGGCGGTGGGATCAGGGTGCGGGTCGGGTTGACCGTCTGGTCTTTCGCCCGGTTGGTGATCGCCAGGAGCGCGGACCCGGCCTCCGCGAAGCGGTCGGACACCCGCGGCGGGGGCGCCTCCGGCACGACGAGAGGCGGCGGGAGCTGGACGATCTCGCGCGGCTCAACCGGGGACGGCCGCAAGAGAAACGCCGCAGTTCCCACGACCACCGACGCGGCAAGCGCCAGGCCGACGAGCCGCCGCCGCTGTCGCGCTCGGCGGTCCCGCATCGCAGTAATAACAATCCGCTCGGCGAGGCCGTGGGGAGGGGTCGGCAACGCGAGCGGGGCGCCTAGCAGCTGACGCGCGGCGGTCGCCGACGCCCGACACTCCCGGCAACCGGCCGGGTGGTCGGATTCGAGCGCGTCCGGCCCCAGTTCCCCGTCGAGGACGGCGTTGACCACGGCCTCGAACGCGGCACACCCGGCCGGGCGGTCGAGGGACTCGTCGGGTTGCAGCGGGACGGGCGTCATGATCGGTTCGCGGGTCTGGGGGCGGCGGCCGGGTCAGGGTCATCGGGGGCGAGACCGCGGCGGCGGAGTTCGGCGAGGACGTGCGCCCGGCCGCGGTGCAGCCAGGTCTTCACCGTCCCGACCGGCCGGCCGACGACCCCGGCGATCTCCTCGTAGGACCGACCGTGCTCGTGGAACAGTACGAACACCTCGCGGTACTCCGGCCGCAGGTCGTCCACCGCCGAGCGGATCGCGGCCGTCAGCTCGCTGGCGGGCGCCTCGGACGGGCGGCCCGCAACTTCGTGCAGGTAATCGACCGGTTCAGGTATCCGCCGCCGCCGACCGAGCCAGGTCCGGCAGCGGTTGACCGCGATCCCCAGCACCCACGGCCGCAGCGGCCGGACCCCGTCCCACCGCCCGAGGCTACGGAACACCCGCAGGAACACCTCCTGGGTCACGTCCTCGGCGTCGTGCCGGTGGCTGACAAGCCGGACGCAGAGGGCGTAGACCTCGGGCTGGAACCGCTCGACCAGTTCCCGCATGGCGTCGGGCCGGCCGTGTCGGCAGCGGCGGACCAGGTCGTCGTCGGCGGACACGGAACCCTCTCAGCCGGTTCTACCCTGCGTCGGCGGGCCGGGTTTCAGGAGCAGTGGCCAGTAGTTAGTGGCCAGTGGCCAGAGATAATCATACCCCTTGGTTGTTCGTTCTGCCGGGGCACGGCCTTTCGGGGTTTCTCTGGCCACTGGCCACTAAACTACTGGCCACTGCTGCCGGTTGCTTGCGTGCCTGCTGGCCCGTCGTTAAGATTCGGAGATCGGACCGAGTAACCCCGCGGCGGAGGCCCGCCGGGCCTCGGCTCGCCCCACGACCCGTGTGACGCGCATGCCGGCCCTGATCCTCATCAAGTCCCCCGGGGGGGCCGACGCCGGCAAGGCTTACCCCCTGGATGGAGACTCGTTCATAATTGGCCGGGACGACGACCAGTGCCAGATCGTCATCCCGAACAGCGCCGTCAGCCGCCGGCACGCCGCCGTCACCCGGTCCCAGGGCCGGTTCATCCTCGAAGACCTCAATAGCCGCAACCACACCTTCCTGAACAACGCGAAGGTGACTACCCCCGTCGCGCTGAAGTCCGAGGACCGGATCAAGATCTGCGACTACCTGTTCCGGTTCCACGACGAAAAGGCCGCGGACCTCGGGACGGACGCCGACGACGAGCCGGACGAGGAGGGCACCAGCACCATCCAGCACACGCTCGCCGCCAACAAGGGGGCGGCGCAGCAGTTCCTGGAGGTGCAGCCGACCGACCGGCTGCGGGCGCTGCTGGAGATCAGCACCGCGCTGTCGCGGACGCTAGACCTCAAACAGCTCCTCCCCCAGATCGCCGACACCCTGGTCGGGGTGTTCCGCCAGGCGGACCGGTGCTTCGTCATCATGCTCGACGACGCCGGAAGGATGGTCCCGCAGGTGATCCGCAGCCGCCGGGGCGGGGCCGACGACGCCCGGTTCAGCAAGACCATCGTCCGCAAGTGCCTCTCCAGCGGTCAGTCGTACCTGAGCGAGGACGCGACCGCCGACGCCAGCCTGGCCCCGGCCCAGTCGATCGCCGAGTTCCGCATCCGGTCGGTGATGTGCGCCCCGCTCATCTCCTCCGACGGCCAGCACCTCGGGGCGCTCCAGTTGGACACCCAGGACGTCGGCAAGAAGTTCCGCGAGGACGACCTGAAACTCCTGACCATCTTCGCCAACCTGGCGACGGTGGCGATCGAGAAGGCGCAGGCCCACGCTGCCCTGGTCGAGCGGGAGAAGGAGCGCCGCGAGATCGAGGTCGCCCGCAAGGTGCAGGTCGGGTTCCTGCCGAAGACCTTCCCCGAGTTGGCCGGGTACGAGTTCTTCGCGTTCTACAGCCCGGCCATGTCGGTCGGCGGCGACTACTACGACTTCATCGCCCTGCCGCACGGCCGCGTCGCCGTGGTCCTCGGCGACGTGGCCGGCAAGGGGGTGGCGGCGGCACTGCTGATGGCTAAGCTCAGCGCTGAGGTGCGGTTCAGCATGCTCACCGAGCCGGACCCGGCCCGGGCGGTGGCTCTGCTGAACGACCTGCTCATCCGCGGCGGCATCGGCGACCGGTTCGTCACCCTGGCGCTGCTGGTCATCGACCCGGCCGCCAACGAGATCGTGGTGGTCAACGCCGGGCACATCAACCCGGTCCGGGTCCGCGGCGGCGGGGACGACTTCGCGGAGGTCATCACCAACAACGAGAGCGGGCTGCCGCTCGGGGTCGATCCGGGGGCGGCCTACGCGGCGAAGATCTGCCGCCTGGAACTGGGGGACACTCTGGTCGTGTTCACCGACGGGGTGACCGACGCGGAAAGCCCGGCCGGGGCGCGGTTCCAGCTGGAGGGCATGCGGGCGGCCCTGCGGACGGAGGTCGTCATCGGGGCCGACTGCCGGCCGTCGCGGGTCGGCGACCGGGTGATCCGGGCAGTCCAGCGGCACGCCGACGGCCGCGCCCAGAGCGACGACATCGCACTGGTCTGCTTCGGCCGGACCGAGGGGGGGCCGCCGACCGGCAGCCAGCTGCTGCCCCGCCTGGTCGAACCGCTCGGGGTCCGAGAACCCGACTAACTTCGCCCGAGGGATGGCGCGATGAGTGAGCCGGCGACGCTGCCCGAGACCGAGTCCCGGACCGAGCAGAAGCTCCGCTACCAGCCGCCCTACCACGTCGTACTGCTCAACGACGACGACCATTCCTACGCCTACGTCATCGCGATGCTCCAGGACCTGTTCGGCCACCCGATCGAGAAGGGATTCCAGTTGGCCGAGCAGGTGGACAAGACCGGTCGGGCGATCGTGCTGACCACCACCCTGGAGCACGCCGAGCTGAAGCGCGACCAGATCCACGCCTACGGTCCCGACCCGACGATCGAGCGGTGTGCGGGGTCGATGTCCGCGGAGGTCGAACCGGCGGAATAACGGAGTCTCAAGTCTGCAAGTCGCAAGTCCCAAGTCGGATGGTCCTCGACTTGGGACTTGTGACTTGCTGACTTGAGACTACTTCTTATCGATCCGCTTGATCGACTTGATGACCACGTCTTCGACGGGGACATCCTTGTGGCCGTTGGCGGTGTGGGTCTTGACGGCCTTGATCTTGTCCACCACGTCCATGCCCTCGATCACCTTGCCGAAGACGGCGTAGCCGAAGTCTTCGGGGTTAGGTCCGTTGTGGTCGAGGAAGCTGTTGTCGGCGACGTTGACGAAGAACTGGGCGGTAGCGCTGTCCACAGCAGGGGTGCGGGCCATCGCGAGGGTGCCGCGCTTGTTCTGCAGGCCGTTGCTGGCCTCATTCTTGATCGCGGCCTTGGTCTTCTTCTCCTTCATCCCCGGCTCGTAGCCGCCGCCCTGGATCATGAAGTCCCTATCTGAGTTCTCCTTGCCGATGACCCGGTGGAAGACGGTGCCGTCGTAGAACTTGTCATCGACGTACCCGAGGAAGTTCTTGACGGTGATCGGGGCCTTGTCTTCGAGCAACTCGACCTTGAAGTTGCCCAGCGAGGTCTCGATGACCACGACCGGGTTGGCGGCCCGGGCGCCGCCGACCGCGACCGCGGCGAGGCCGATGATACACAGGGCGATCAGCTTGAACGTCATGAGTCTCCTCCGGAGTAGGCGGCCCGCGGCGGGCCGCGGATGGCACCCCCGCATTCTATGCCCGCGGCCCGCTGTGGAAATCCGGCGCGGTCGGCGCTTGCCCTCGGCTCCACGGACCGGTAACGTCAGGGTCCGCCGAGCCTCACACCGGATACTCCCATGCCCCGAACCATCCTTACCCTCCCGGCACTGATCCTCCTCGTGCTGCCGCTGTCGGCCCAGCCGAAGTTCGACCCGCCTAAGACGTTCCCGCCAGACGCGGCGACGCTGAAGCAGATCGAGACAAAGACGGCCGAACTGCGGAAGGCAGTCGCGGCGTTGCCGAAAGGCACCCCCGACGACGTGACCGCCGACGTGGCGGTGTACGCGAAGGCGGCCGAGTGGGTCGCCCGGCACGGCGAATGGTTCCAAAAGGACTCAGCGAAGCAGACGCTCGCGGTACTCGACGCCGGGTTGGAGCGAGCGAAGGCGGCGGCCCGGGGCAAGACGCCGTGGCGGGACGTGCGCGGCAAGCCGATCATCCGCGGCTATTGGTCGCTCGTGGACGGGTCAGTACAGCCGTACAGCGTCATCCTCCCCGTCGGGTTCGGTGAAAAGGGGAAGCGGTGGCGGATGGACACGGTCCTCCACGGCCGGGGCCAGACGCTGACCGAAGTAAGCTTCATCTACTCCCACGAGCGGGCCAAGCCGGCCGCGAAGGAGCTAGATTACGTCATCCTGGAGCCTTACGGCCGGGGGAACAACGCCTACCGCTGGGCCGGGGAGGCGGACGTGCTGGAGGCCGAGTTCAACTTCGACCGCCCGAACAAGAAGGACAACTATTGGTCTCCCATCGACTCCTGGCGCCAGGTGCTCCGGGGGTTCTCGATGGGCGGGGCCGGAACCTGGCACATTGGTTTGCACCACCCGTTCCAATATGCGGTGATCGGCCCCGGTGCCGGGTTCACCACCACTCACGGGTACATCAAGAACCTCCCGGCGAAGTTGCCCGACTATCAGGAGAAGTGCCTGCGGATTTACGACGCCATCGACTACGCCGAGAACGCCTTCAACGTCCCCGTGGTGGCATACTCCGGGGAGAAGGACCCGCAGAAGGCGGCGGCGGACAACATCGCGGCGCGGCTGAAGGGGTTTGAGCCTCCGGCCCGGTTCACGCACCTTGTCGCCCCGGGTCTCGCACACCGGATGCCGCCGGAGTGGCAGGCGAAGGCGGAAGCGGAGTACCGCAAGCACCTCGCGGCATCGGTGGCCAGGGAGAAACGTGGAGAACAGCAGCGGATACAGGAGCGGGTCCATTTCGTCACCTACACCACGCAATACCCGGAAGCCGGCTTTGCGCGGGTCGTGGCGATGGACCGCCACTACGAACGTGCCGTTGTGGACGCCCATCTCACCAGGGACCGCTGGGAGATCAAGACCGCGAACGTCCGCGGTCTTCGCCTGATGATCGACGACCCTCCCGTCGTCACCATCGACGGCCAGGCGGTCGCTCCCCCAGCCCGGCCTGACAAGTCTTACGGGCTTACCCTCGTGAAGAAGGGCGGGAAGTGGTCGTTCGTGGACCGGGAGAAGTGGACCGCCTCACTCCGGGCCGCCCCGCAAAAAGTCACCGGACTGCAAGGCCCCATCGACGACGCCTTCATGGAATGGTTCCGGGTGATCGGGCCGACCGGCGAGGGGTGGCACCCGGCGGTGACCCGGTACGCGGCCACATCCCTGGACCGATTCGGGAAGGAGTGGGACCGGTTTCTCCGTGGCCGCCTGCCTACCTCCCGGGCTGAGGACGCACTGAGCATACGGGCACCGGGCACCATTGTCCTGTTCGGCGATCCGGGTAGTAACCGCGTCATCGCCGACTTGATTGACAAGCTGCCGATCACCTGGACAAAGGACCGGCTCGTTGTCAACGGCGTCGAATACGACCCGAAGACCCATGTCCCGGTGATGATCTTCCCGAATCCCAAAAGCCCGAAATACTACGTCGTCATCAACTCCGGGCACACCTTCCACGCGGCCGACTTCAAGGGGACGAACGCCTTGCTCTACCCCCGGCTCGGCGACTGGGCGGTGCTGAAGCCGACGCCGACCGTGAAGGACCCGGCCGCCGCGGTGGTCGTCGCCGCGGGGCTGTTCGACGAGTTCTGGCAGTTCCCGGTGAAGGCTGACGCCCCCACGGAGGAGTTGAAGTCGTTCGCCGCGCCGGGGGCGAAGCTGGAAAAGCTCTGGGGCGATGGCGAGTTCACCGAGGGGCCGACCGCCGGGCCGGACGGGGCGATCTATTTCTCCGACATCGGCAACCGCATCCTGCGCTTCGACCCGAAGACCGGCAAGACGACGACCTACCGCGACCCGAGCGGCCGGTCGAACGGGCTGAAGTTCGACGCCGAGGGCCGGCTGATCGCCTGCGAGGGGGCGAACACCGGCGGCAACCGGCGCATCAGCATCACCGAGAAGGACGGCAAGGTGCGGACCCTGGCCGACAAGTGGAACGGCAAGCGGTTCAACTCGCCGAACGACCTGGCCCTCGACACCAAGGGCCGCGTCTACTTCACCGACCCCCGCTACGTCGGCACCGAGTCGCGGGAGATCGACACCGAGTCCGTCTACCGCATCGACCCGGACGGGACCGTGACGAAGGTCATCGCTGACGTGAGTAAGCCGAACGGTATCGTCATCGCGCCGGACGGCAAGACGCTCTACCTCGCGGAGACGAACGCACAGAAGAAGCGGCAACTCCTGGCGTTTCCGCTCAGGTCTGATGGCACGGTCGGCGCGAAGAAGGTGCTGTACGACTTCGGCGACGACCGCGGCATCGACGGCATGACGGTGACGGCCGACGGGCAGATCGTCGCCACCGCGGGGAGGGGGAAGACGGCCGGCGTCTACCTCATCACGCCGGAGGGGAAGAAGGTCGGGTTCGTGCCGACGCCGGAGGCCCCGTCGAACTGCTGCTTCGGCGGGCCGGGGTCGAAGTCGCTCTACATCACCGCGGGGAAGTCGCTCTACCGGATCGAGTTGGTAGTTGCGGGAAGGTAAGGCCCGCATGGCGTCCGGTCTTGAGCCGCGGAGCGGTGACAGATGTGTAGCCAGGGGCGCAAGCCCCTGGGAGACATTCTCAGCAATCGGAAGCCCCGTAGGGGCGACAGAGCGCTCTGTCGCCCCTACGGGGCTTGGTGGTTTAGGCTTACTCGACCCAGGGCTTGCGCCCTGGGCTACGCATCTGCCGCCGCTCCGCGGCTCAAGGCCGGGGCGCCACGTGCACTACTTCGCCCGCTTCACCGACTCATACGCCTTCAGCGACGCCTCG
>DASSAT010000567.1:0-7633 GCA_035699305.1 Fimbriiglobus sp.
CCGCCTGCACAGACCTTCGTGCAGGCGGGCCGCCTGCACTACGTATCAACTACCAGCACTTTGACCAGCGATCAGTCCGGCGAGGTAGCTCACCGGGTCGCCCTTGGCCCTCGCCGCCTCGGCCAGCGCCGCGTAGTCCCTGGCCCGGCGAGCCAACTCCGTCACGCCGGGGCAGCTCAACTGCCGGTCGTCCGCACCGGACAGGTGGTCCCGGGCCGCCGCCAGCGCCTCCGGCAGTCGATCGACCCGCAGCAGCAGGTTGACCAGCACCTCGGCCGGGAACTGGTAGCCCTCGGCCGCGAACCGCTCGGTCTTCGCCCGGAAGTGGGCCAGCCCCGCCTCGACGTCCGCCCCGGCCAGCACGTCCAGGTACACCTTGTAATCCGCGTAAGTGTCCTCGAACGGCGGGTCGTTGTCGCCGCGCAGCCCCGGGGAGAGCCGCCGGCCGTACTCGCACAGCCCCCGCGCCAGGCCCAGCTCCGGCCCCGGCGGCAGGTGCAGCGCCATCTGCACCACCGACGACAGGTGCGACACGTCGATGTGATACAGGTCCTCACCGAACAGTTCGTCGCGGAGAAGGTCCGGCACCGTGGCGCCCGTCGTCTCCAGGCCGCGGGATTGCAGGTCGGCGCGCAGCCGCTCGGTCAACTGCTCGTGCAGCGCCCGGACCAACCGCTTGACGCAATACTCGCGGAGGGCCGGGTTTTGGTTCAGGTCGGCCGTGTGGACCATCGTAATCGCCGAGCAGACGCCGTGGCGGTCGAGGACCACGTCGAACCCCTTCTCGGGGAGGACGCCCTGCTGCCAGGCGACTTCGACGATGGGGTAGGTGTCGTCGTCGGGTCCGGGGTCGTACTTGGCCAGTGCCTGCTTGACCGGCTCCGGCTCGCCGAGCATGCGGAAGTACATCCAGGCGCGGGGGATGTCGCCGCGGTCGAGGAAGAGTCCGCCGACCTCGCGGCCGGCGTCGCGGATGGCCGCTTCGTAGGCGTCGTGGGTGTCGGGCGGCAGGTCGGCCGACGGGCCGGTCGGGAACGGGGGGGCGCCGAGTTCGACGCGCGAGTGCATCAGCCGGGCGTAGAAGAGGTTCGCCAGATCGCCGGCAGCGCGGAGTTCGTCGGCGAGTGCGTCGATGGCGGCGAGCGGTCCGGTGGAGTCCAGGGCGGCGCGGAGGCGGTCGTAGACGGCGGGGTCGAGCGCCGGGGCGGGAGGGGCGTCGGTGGTGTCCATGCGGACATGGTAGCAAGTCGAAGCACCCCAAGCCCACCCGTGGCAACGGGTGGGCTTGAGTGCAATTCCCGGACCCGCTATACCCCCTGGCCCGCAAGGAGGCGCCGCATGCCGACCCGGTTCGTCGCTCCGGCCGCGCTCGTCGCCCTGGCCGCCGTTCTCGTCGCGCTGGCCCCGGCCCAGGAGCCGCGGTCGATCTACCGCGACGGGTTCGCCGGCCGCGACCCGTCGTTCGTCAAGGGCGACGCCAACGTCCGGTTCGTCGAGAAAGATCACAAGATTTCCGGCGAGCACGCCAAGTCCGGCACCACCTCCGAGTTCGTCAAGATCGAGTCCACGCCGCCGGCCGGGGCCACCGACGCCCAGTTCGTCCACTACTACTACGAGACCCCACCGGCCCCGATCACCGAGCGGCTGACCGCCAGCGTCTGGGTCAAGGCGTTCCGGCCCGGCGTCCAGGTCAAGGCCCGGGTCGTCTTCCCCAAGGAGAAGGACCCGCGCAACCCCAACGCCCCGCTGACCACCCTCATCGCCGGCAAGACCTACGAGAAGGTCCGGCAGTGGGACGTGCTCGGGTTCGGCAACGTGGCCGACACGCTCACCCGGCAGCTCCCGGTCCTCCGCGCCCGGCTCGGCCGGGACGTGGACCGGACCGACGCCTACATCGACCGGATCGTGCTCAACGTCCACGCCGGCCCCGGCGTCACCGAGGTGTGGATCGACGACCTGGAGATCGGCCCGGTCCGCACCGACGTGGCCCCGCCGCAGTCGCGCCGCCCGCCGCCGGGCGGGCTGGCGTCCCGGCCCAAGGCCAAGGGCCGCCGGGTCGAGTTCGACGGGCAAATCCTCGTCGAGGCCGACGACGGCGTCCTGGAGCCGTTCTTCATGCTCGCCATCCGGCACAGCGGGGTGCCGCTCAAGACGCTGCGCGACGCCCGGTTCAACACCGTCTGGTTCCCGGGCGACACGCCGCAGGCGACCGTCGAGGAGGCGATCCGCCACGGGTTCTGGATCGTCCCGACGCTGCCGCTGGCGGCCGGCGAGTGGGACGCCCGCCAGCCGAAGCGGCCCGCGCCGGCCACGCTGGAGAAGGAGGCCGACCGGCTGGCCGACTACCTGCGGAAGTTCCTGGCCGGGGACGCGGTGCTGATGTGGAACCTGGGCGGCGGCCGCACCGCCGAGGACGTGCTCCGCGTCCGGCAGGCGTCCGACCACCTGCGCAGCTGGGACCCGCGGCGGCCGAAGGCGGTGGACCTGTGGGATGGGTACACGGCGTTCGCCCCGTATGTGGACGCCGTCGGCGCCCACCGCTGGCCGCTGTTCTCGGGGCTGGAGTTGGTCTACTACCGCGAGTGGCTGGCCCAGCGCCGCGCCCTGACCCCGCCCGGCAAGATGACCTGGACGTGGGTGCAGACGCATCTGCCGTCCTGGCTGGCCGAGTTGGTCTGCGGCCAGCCGGACCCGCCGTCGATCGCCGAGCCGATCGGCCCGCACCCGGAGCAGGTCCGCATCCTGACCTACCTGGCCCTGGCCGCCGGGTGCAAGGGGCTGGGGTTCTGGTCGGACCAGTACCTCGACACGCTGCACCACGGCCGCGACCGGATGCTGGAGTTGGCGCTGCTCAACACCGAGATCGACATGCTCAAGCCGGTGCTGGTGGCGGCGGAGAACCCGGCCCGGTGGATCGGCACCAGCGACCCGAACGTGCAGGCGGCGGTCCTGGCCGGGGCCAAAGAGACGCTGGTGCTGCCGGTGTGGCTGGGGTACGGCACGCAGTACACCCCGGCCCAGGCGGCGCTGCCGAGCCTGACCGTGACGGTGCCCAACGTGCCCGACGGGGCGACGCCGTGGCGGATCACCCCGGCCGGCGTCTCCGAGATCACGATGGTGCAGCGGGTCCACGACGGCACCCGGATCACGCTGACCGAGTTCGACACGACCGCGGCGGTGGTGTTCACCAGCGACCTGGGGCCGACCGGCAAGATCGTGCGCTGGCAGGACCACGCCCGGAGCGTCGCGCCGCTGGTGGCCAATTACGCGCAGCAGCAGGCGATCGAGCAGTTCCACAAGGCGAAGCGGACGCACGAGCGCATCCTGGCGGCCGGCGGCCCGGACCTGCCCGACGGCGAGTCGGCGGAGTTGTTCCGCCGGGCCGAGGCGACCATCCGCCAGGCGAAGGTGTACGCCGACAACAACCAGTACGAGGTGGCCTACCGCGAGGCCCGGCGCGCGTTGCGGCCATTGCGGGTGCTGATGCGCGCCGACTGGGCGAAGGCGACCGAGACGCTCGACACGCCGACAGCGGCGCCGTTCGCGGTCAGCTTCTACACCCTGCCGGAGCACTGGAAGATGGCCCGGGAGGTGCAGACCAGCCGCCCGGCCGGCAACGGGTTCGCCAACGGCGGCTTCGAACTGTCGAAGCCGGCCCCGGCCGGCGGGGCGGACGTGACGTCGCTGCCGGGGTGGAAGGTCCGCAAGCTGATTCTGGGGTCGGAGCCGGCGGTCGGCACGGCGGCGATCGTCAACGTCAAGGGCGCGATCCCGGACCCGCCACCGCCGCCGCCGGAGCCGGGGGTGGCGCGGTACGGGGCGCAGCGGGTGGCCGAGCAGCCGGTGGACTTCCGCCAGCCGGAGTTCGGCCGGCACTGCCTGTCGCTGAGTATCGCATATGAGGCGGAGAAGGATCCGAAGGGTCAACCGCTGCCGGAGCCGCAGGCGCTGGAGCGAGCGGTACTGGCTGTGGACAGCCCGGCGGCGGACTTCGCCCCGGGGTCTTTGGTGCGGGTGAGCTTCTGGGTGAAGGTGCCGGCCGCACTGCGGGCGACGGCCGACGGGCTGGTGGTCTTCGACACGGCCGGCGGCGAGCCGTTGGGGGTGCGGGTGATGGCGACCGGCGGGTGGAAGCAGTACCACCTATACCGGCGGGTGCCGCCGAGCGGGAAGGTGGCGATGACGTTCGCGCTGACCGGGTTCGGGACAGCGTACATCGACGACGTGAAGATCGAGGCGCTGGCCCCGTTCACGCCGGTGGCGGCAGCTCAACGATAGCGCGTCTCCAAGCCCACCCGCCGCGGCGGGTGGGCTTGGAGGACTACCTCACTTCTCGACCTTCAGCTTCAACGGCGCGCTGGTCAGCGTCACCAGCCCGAACCCCTCCTGTTCCTTGGCCCCCTCGGGGATCGGCTGCACCGCCGTCTTGAGCGTCGCTACCAGCTCGTACTCGCCGGGCTTCGTCCAGTACGAGGACTTCGACTGCCCCCGGAACCCGCTCAACAGCGACTTCACCGAGAACTCGACCGTCTTGCCGGGCGGCACCTCGACCGCCTCCGGGGTGCGGAACTCGGTGGTGAACGCCAGCCGCGGCTCCAGGTTCACCGCCCCCTCCCCTTTCAGCTCCAGCGTCAGCACCACCGGGTCGCCCTTCGCCCACAGCCGCACCGGCCTGTCGCCGGTGTTCTTGACCACGACCTTCAACTCGACGTCCGGCGGCTTCGGCAGCGGTTCGCCGGCCTCGGCCCGCTTCTTCAAGTCCTCGGCCGACCGGACCGCGCCGAGCGGGTAGGTCGTCGTCTTGCCAATGATTGATAGTTCCATCTTGAGCCCCTTCGGGTCAGTCTTCGGCCCCTTGTCGTCCGCTACCGTCAGCAGCGCCAGGGTCAGCACAACCGTTTGCATCGGGACCTCCGTTCGGGCGACTACCCGTCCGACGGGCGGCGCCGGCGCCCGGTTTTGCCGGGACTGGCGCGTGACAAAGCCGTTACCTGGACCCGTCGCGGCCGCTGTTCCTTGTTCGCGCCCCCCGGACCCCTTATAGTCTCCTAGGGAGGCAGCGATCAGCCCACCCGTACCGATCATCCCTCTCACCCGGGCGGTGGAATGGACGAACTGCGGCACGAGTGCGGCATCGCCGCGGTTTACTACTTCGACCCGAAGCAGAAGTCGGCGGTGTGGGCCGGCGACCCGGAGCAGGTGCACCGGGTCATCCCGCGGATGCTCCTGGACCTGCAAAACCGCGGCCAACTCTCGGCTGGGTTCACCTCGTACAACCCCGACCGCGATCAAATCCTGGACACCTACAAGGAGATCGGCACGGTCTCCGAGGCGTTCCGGATGAGCCAAGCCAACAAGTTCGAGTCGATCCTGGACGGACACTCCGGGTCGGCGGCGATCGGCCACGTCCGGTACGCCACCTGCGGCCCGACCGGGCGCGGCTACGCCCAGCCGTTCGAGCGCCGCCACGGCTGCCGGTGGAAGTGGTTCGCGTTCGCGTTCAACGGCAACCTGGCCAACTTCCAGGAACTGCGGGCGGAGCTACTGTCGCTGAGCGACTACCACCTGACGCGAGACAACGACACGGAAGTCATCATGCACTTCCTGGCCCACGAGTTGCGCGGCGACCAGCGGCCGGACCTGGTCGAGGTGTTCCGCGGCTTGAGCCGGAAGTTCGACGGCGCGTACAACCTGACGTTCCTCAACGCGATGGGCGAGCTGATCGTCCTGCGCGACCCGCTGGGGCTGCGGCCCTTGTGCTACGCGACCGACGGCGGGGTGTTCGCCGCGGCCAGCGAGAGCGTGGCCTTGCAGAACCTCGGCTTCCGGGAGATCAAGTCGCTGCCGCCGGGGCATCTGCTCCACGTCCGGCCCGGCGGGTGGTCGGTCCACCAGTTCGCCGAGGCCCGCACGCCGAGGCACTGCTTCTTCGAGTGGGTGTACTTCGCCAACGTCGCCAGCACGCTGGACGACCGCAGCGTCTACCTGTCGCGGACCGCGCTGGGCAAGGAGTTGGCTCAGCAGGAGCGGCGGCTGAACCTGTTCGACTACAAGGACGGCAACACCATCGTGGTGCCGGTCCCGGACACGGGGAAGGCCGCCGCCGACGGCATGGCTTACGAGCTGGGCATCCCGTCGGCCGAGGGGCTGATCCGCAACCGCTACGTCGGCCGGACGTTCATCGAGGCGGCCAACCGGGCCGAGCGGGTGCGGCTGAAGTTCACGCCGCTGAAGGAAGTGCTGTCCGGCAAGCGGGTGCTGCTGGTCGAGGACTCGATCGTCCGCAGCACGACGCTCGCCAACCTGTTGAGCTTCATCAAGGAGCAGGGCGGGGCGAAAGAAGTTCACGTCCGGGTGGCGTGTCCGCCGATCGTGGCCCCGTGCTTCTACGGCATCGACATGTCCACGGTGAAGGAGCTGTTCGCCCCGCGGTACATGGCCGGCACGACCCCGACCCGGGAGGAGCAGGCGCGGATGGCCCGCGACCTGGGGGCGGACAGCCTGGCGTACCTGCCACTGGACGCGCTGGCGCGCTGCGTCAACCTACCGACGGACCGCCTCTGCCGAGCGTGCGTGACCGGCGACTACCCGACCGCCGCTGGCGCGAGGCGCTACCAGCTCGAACTGCGCAAGCCGACCTCCGAGGAGGCGAACGGCCGGCCGGCGTGCCGCACCGCCTTACCCGCCGCGGTCAGCGGGTAAGGCGGAAATCCCAAATCCCAAGCACCAAATCCCAAATAAGAAACCGGGGCGCCGGCGCTTTCGGGCGGCCGGGTTCCGGTTATGTTTGGTTTGGGATTTGGTGCTTGGGATTTGGGATTTCCCCCGGAGGGGGCCGCCGTGGCCGACGCCAACCTGTTCACTGCCTACCAGATTTACGAGCACGTCACCGTCGGCATCCAGCCGGCCCCGGTGGACCGCGACTGGATGGACGCCGCCCACCAGCGCCACCCGTACCGTTGCCTGCCGCTGAACATCGCCAACCAGAACGGCTGGATACTGACCAGCCCGACCAGCTTCAGCGTCTACTGGTACGGCGGCCAGGCACCGGCTGACTTGGAGGTGCGGTTCGACGGCCCGCCGGATGCCGGCATCTCCAGCCACTTCGGCAGCGCGGTGGTGACGTTCTCGGTGCCGTACCTTTTCCGCACCCCGCCCGGCATCAATCTGTGGGCCAAGGGGCCGGCCAACTGGATTAAGGACGGCATCCAGCCGCTGGAGGGGGTGATCGAGACGGACTGGGCGACGTCCACGTTCACCATGAACTGGAAGGTGACGCGGCCGTTCGAGTGGGTGCGGTTCGAGAAAGGGGAGCCGTTCTGCATGTTGGTGCCGGTCCCGCGCGGGCTGGCCGAGGGGCTGAACCCGCGGCTGGCGCAGCTGGCCGAGAACCCTGAGTTACACGAGAAGTACCAGGAGTGGGAGGCCGGCCGGCGTGGGTTCCTCCAGGGGCTGCGGTCGAACGACCCGGACACCGTGAAGCGCGGCTGGCAGAAGGACTACTTCCAGGGCAAGCAGCCGGAAGGCAGCACGTTCGCCGGCCACCAGACCCGGCTGAGCCTCAAGGAGTTCGAGAAGTAAGCGATGGCACGCGGATGACGCGGATTTCAGCGCGGATCAACGCGGATCAGAA